>NZ_JBYSZI010000019.1:82861-99747 GCF_058787075.1 Cupriavidus sp. FW305-46 | reverse complement strand
CCCCCATGCCAGCCGCCGTGCCCACGGCCACCACCGCCATGCCAGTGATGCCCGCCATGCCTGCCGTAGCTGCCGCCGTGGATATAGGTAAAGCTGCCGTAGAAACCACCGTAGCCCGGCCAAGGACGGTAGTACGGGTAGTACGCCGGCGCCGGGTAACCGTCATAGTAGGCAGAGGAAACCGGATAAGCCGGATAAGCCGGATAGTAAGAGTCGCCTGCATAGGGATAGGCGACGCAGCCAGCCAGCACTGCCACGCAGAGGGCCGCTCCCAATCCATATCGCATGATCCGCTCCTCACCGTGGCGCCGGCGTTCGGCTGCCTGACAGCCAGTTAGACTGTTCTGCAGGCCGCGCAATTCCTCGAAATGCGGACGCGCCCTGATAGCGCGCGGCAATCGACGTGCGTAGATCGAGACAATTCAGGGCGATATTTAAGAAATGTCCGATATTCAGATGAGAAGCAACGGAATACAGTCCTCTTGCACCCGGCCCGCGGGTGCCCCGACAGAGCCAGGTTGACCCCCTTCCTGGTTCCTTACACTGCCACGATGGTTCTCGCCATCGTGGCATTTTTTTCGCCGTGATCCTGCTGCAGGCGCTAGAGGCCCTTCTCGACCATGTCGAGCAGGCGCTGCCCGAGGATCTCTGCCTGCTCCCTGGCGCGGCTGCGCAGCGGGCCGTCGATCAGCAGGATGGCCAGGCCATGCACGGCCGACCACGCCAGGTACTCCGCACCCGGCCGGCGCTCGGGCGGCAGCACGCCGGCTTCCACCAGTTTGTCCAGCGCCGCGCCCAGCAGCTGGAACGGATTGAGGCCGCTGTTGCCTGCCTTGGCCGGATCGGCATCATCTTCCACTTCATCCGGCATCGAAAACGCGGTGCGGAACAGTCCGGTCTCGGCCAGCGCAAAGCGCAGGTAGCCGGTGCCGACCGCACGCAGGCAGGCACGCGCATGCGCAGCGGCTCCACGGCCCGGGCGCAGCCCGCCGATTTCACCTTCCATGGCAATGGCAAGCGACGACAAGGCCGAGGCCCGCACTGCCTGCAGCAGGTCCTGCCGGCTGGCGAAGTGCCGGTACGCGGCATTGGGCACCACGCCGGCACGGCGTGTGGCCTCGCGCAGCACGATGGCGTCGGGGCCACCCTCGCGTGCCAGGTCGATGCCTGCTTCCAGCAGCGCGCGGCGCAGGTCGCCGTGGCGGTAGGTGGCGCGCGCCGGAGGCGCGGGGACAGCCCGGGTCATGCGGCTCCCCTTGAATATGGATAACGGTTCATGATGTGCATACGCTTATAGTGAACAGTGTACACAATCAGGCCGCAACAAGTCTGTTGCATTGAGGATTGCAGGAACCAGCGGACCGGAAGCGGGCTTCAGAGGATGGGCGCAAACAGCTTGGCGACGTGCATCGCCACGCGCAGCGGCGCCGGCGCATCGAGGAACTCGTTCAGCCCGACGCGCTGGGCCTGGGCGAAGTCGGCTTTGAGCATGGTGGCCACGCTCGCGGCAAAGCCCTTGTCGGCAGTCATCACCATCAGCTCGAAGTTGAGCCGGAACGAGCGGTTGTCCAGGTTGGCCGTGCCGACGGCCGCGGCTTCGTCGTCGATCAGGATGACCTTCTGGTGCAGGAAGCCCGGCTGGTAGCGATACAGCTTGATGCCCGCGGACACGGCCTGGTACGCATAGATGGTGGAGGCGGCATAGACCACCAGGTGATCGGGCCGCGCCGGAATCAGGATGCGCACATCCACGCCGCGCAGCACGGCCAGCCGCAGCACCGCAAACACCGCCTCGTCGGGCACGAAATACGGCGACGTGATCCACAGCCGGTGGCGCGCCGCCTGGATGGCCTCGACAAAGAACAGCGAACAGGTCTCCTGCGCGTCGGCAGGGCCTGACGGCACCACCTGGCAGGTCATGCGCCCGCCCACTTCTGGCGGCGGCATCAGCAGGTGCGGCACCTCGCGCGCGGCCCAGAACCAGTCTTCGGCAAAGGCCATCTGCAGGTCCAGCACGGCGCTGCCGCGCAGTGCAATATGGGTGTCGCGCCACGGCGCCAGTGGCGGGCGTTCGCCCAGGTATTCGACGCCGACGTTGTGGCCACCGACAAAGGCCTCGCTGCCATCGACGATCACCAGCTTGCGATGGTTGCGAAAATTGAGCTGGAACCGGTTGACAAAGCCGCGGTGCGTGGAGAACGCCCGCGCATCGACGCCGGCCTCGGCCAGCGTGCGCACGTAGCGGCGCGGCAGCGCGTGGCAGCCAATGCGGTCGAACAGGAAGTACACCTTGACGCCGGCCCGCGCGCGCTCGCACAGTAGCGCCTGCAGGCGCTGGCCCAGCGCATCGTCATGCACGATGAAGAACTGCACGATCAGCACCTGGCTGGCCCGCGCGATCGCGGCAAAGATCGCCTCGAAGGTCTGCTCGCCGTTGACCAGCAAGCGCACGTCATTGTTGGCCAGGCACGGCATGCCGGTCAGCCGGGGCAGTGCACGCATGCAGGCCTGCGCCGGCGCATGGACCACGCAGGCGCTGCGCGCCTCGCGCTCGCGCGGGGTCATGCCGTGGCGCAGCTCGCGCAGGTGGTCGTCATTGAAGCGCCGGGCGTCGACATAGCCGGCGAAGGTGCTGCGCCCGAAGATCAGGTAGGGCACCAGCGTGAAGTACGGCATCATCAGCAGCGACCCCGCCCACGCGATCGCGCCGGGCGCGGTGCGCACCGTCATGACGGCATGCAGGGCAGCCACCACGCCGACGACGTGAAAGCACAGGACGATGATGGCGATGACACTCGGGCTCTGCAGCATCGGTGGGCTTGAGTCCCCGGACCGGAACGCGATGCGCGCTATTTTGGCACACCCTGCCCGAATGTTGACAGCACGGCGCCCATAGTGCCCGCGCGCTGCCTTCTTTTTTGGCACGCCGACAGCACCACGGTGCCAGGCCGCAGTCCGGCCACTGCGCACTGGCTTGTCCACAGGAGCTGTGGACAACTTTCCATATCGCCATCGGCCCCGCCGACAAACGCTCGTCACGCGACCAACGCGAGCACCATCAAAAAACAGCAGAAATTTCAGAAATGTCTGATTGTCCTGTGGACCACACTTTTTGTACGCTTGCTGCATGCGAACGGTAGTGCTGCGCGCACGCCTGGCGCCTGCCTTCGTTCCCTCGCTGTCCGGCTCCAGCCCTGCCGCGGTCCGGCCGTCCCTGCCACGGCTCTCGTATTTCGCCATCGATGAATATTGCGCTGCTCATGGGCAAGTCGCCCCAACTCCGGCCGGTGCCGGAACTGCTGGCACGTTCCGGTTATCGTTGCAACGTGTTTGAAACGGGCCGCGACCTGATCCACGGTGTCAGCCAGGTACCGTTCGACATGCTGCTGATCGATGATGAATTGCCAGACCTGCCGGCCATCGACGTTATCCGTGCCGTGCGCTGTGCGCGCTCACGCGATGTACCCATCATCATGCTTGCGGCCGACAGCAGTGAAGACGGCCTCATCGATGCACTCGATGCCGGCGCTGATGACTACGTGTGCCGCCCGCTCAATGTGCGCGTGCTGATGGCACGCATCACGGCGCTGCGCCGCCGGGTGACCGGCGAGCGCCTGCGCCAGGGCCTGGTGGTGCGCGTGGGCCCCTACCAGCTCAACAGCGTGGGCCGCTTTGCCACGCTGCGCGACGAGCGCATCGAAATGACGCCGAAGGAATTCGACCTGGCCATGCTGTTGTTTTCCAATGTCGGCAGGGTCCTGTCCTGCGACCGCATCCAGCAAGCCGTGTGGCGGCATGAACTGGCGCCGCTGTCGCGGGCACTGGCGGGACTGATCTCGCGCCTGCGCAAGACCCTGCGCATTGGCATCGCCAACGGCATCGTCATCACCGTCGTCTACGCGCACGGCTACCGGCTCGACGTACTGGAAGGGGGCGCCGCGCCCAGGCTGCCCGCGGCGGACCGCCGGGTCACCAGGCGCAGGCAGCCGGACCGCTAGACCGACAGCGTCGCGGCCAGCGACAGGAAATCCAGCACGGCCATGCCGGTTGCCGAGCGCTTGGCCTCGCGCTTGGCCGCCGCCGCCGCGGCGCCGATATGCTGGCTGCCCAGCCGCTGCAGGCCCGCCACGCCCTCGCCGCTCACACACACCACGCCAACCGCCATCGACACTGGCGCAAAGAAGACCGGCCGCCCGTGGCGGTCTTCGCCATGCATGCCGCCGGCGCTGCGATCGGCGGGCGAATACATGGCGCGCGCCGCGTCGTTGAAGCGCCGGATCGCAGCTTGCAGGCGCGCGGCCCAGTCGCTGCTCTGGTACAGCACCAGGAAGTCGTCGCCGCCCACGTGGCCGAGAAAATCGCGTGCGGGATCACAGGCCTCGGCCAGGATGGCGGCCGCGCCCTTGAGCATTTCATCGCCCTTCCAGTAGCCATACTTGTCGTTGAAGGGCTTGAAGTGGTTCAGGTCGACATAGCATGCGCGGAACTCGCTGGCGGCTTCGATCAGGCGCTCGATATGCTGGTTCAGCGGGATATTGCCGGGCAGGAAGGTCAGCGGATTGGCGTAGCGCGCCGCCTCCATGCGTACTTCGGTGATGGCCCGGATCAGGTCAGCGCCGGTGCCCAGGCCGATATAGCGGCCCTGTTCGGTAATCACGAAACCATCGGCAAGCGAGCGCGTGTTCTCGCCGGACAGGATCTGCGCCATCTCCTCCAGGCTGGCGCGATGGTCAAAGCAGGCCGGCTCGCGGTTGGCCATGGCGATGCAGGCCTTCTTGCCATACAGCTCGCGATGGAACGGCGCCGCGTAGCGGTCGATAAAGGCCTGGCGGCTGATGATCGCCAGCGGCCGGCCTTCGTCATTGACGACGGCCACGGCCTGCAGGTCGGGCTGGTCCTGGAAGACGCGCAGCACCGCATCGTTGCTGGTGGCAGGCGACACCGTCGGCGCAGGCCGCAGCAGGCGCCCGGCGGTGATGCCCGACCAGCCTGAGCGCACCATTTGCGGAAACACGGCGATATGCCTCGAAGCCAGCGTCTGGTGCACGTGCTGCGGCGCCTGCGCGGCCGGCCGCGCCGAGGGCCGGCCCACGTAGTAGCCCTGGGCGCCGGCCACGCCCAGGTCGCGGATCACGGCGAGCTCGTCTTCGTCCTCGATGCCTTCGGCGATCACGCGCCCGCCAAAGGCGCTCATCACGCGCAGCAGCGCGCGCAGGATCTCCAGCCGCCGCGAACAGGACGCAATGCCCCGCACCAGCGATTTGTCGATCTTGACGAACTGCGGCGACAGGTGCGCAAGCAGGTCGAGGTTGGCATGCCCGGTGCCGAAATCATCCAGCGCGTACTGCATGCCAAGCTCGCGCAGCACCGCCATCGCCTGGGCAAAGCTGGCGGCATCGCCGATCGGGGTCTGTTCGGTGATTTCGATCACCAGGCGCGACGGCGCAATGCCGGCCTCCAGCAGCGCCGCCATCAGCCGCCCGCGCTCGGCCAGCAGGTGCCGCAACGTCATGGGGCTGAAATTGAGGAAGAGCTTGCCGGGCAGGTCCAGGCTACGCCAGGCGGCCAGCGCGGTGCGCGCCGCGTGGATCTCCAGCGCCATGGTCGCGGCAACGCCCTGCGCCAGCCGGAACAACGCGTCCGGGCTCGCCCAGGGCGAGCCAGCCGGGCCCCGGATCAGCGCCTCGTAGCCGAGGATCTCGGCATTGTCCGCCTGCACGATCGGCTGGAATACCGCATGCAGCGGCGGCAGCCGCGCATGCGCGAGCGCCGCCGCGATGGGGGTACCAGCTGCGACAGGTGCGCGGTCGTGCAAAGGCGTGGCGGCAGGCAGGCCTGTCATGGCGGGAAATCCGGGGATAGAGCAAGAGGGCGAGCGACATTGCATGACATGGATATGACAGCGTGATGACAAAAATCCTCATCCCATGTCACGCCGGCGTCACGTTGATGACCGACCATCCGTGCGCCGCCTGCGACCGTCCCGGACAGAGGACAGCGCGCGCGGCAATTCGGGTCAAAGCCCGGGCCGTGCATCCTTCTGGAGCCAGCACGCCCGTTTGGAGTCTTCTCCGTGTTGCAAGTCATCAAGACACGCCTGCCCGGCCGCAGCCGGGCAGCTGCCCCCGCTCGGCTGTTCACGCGGTTTTCCGTACGACTGGGCCGCCTGCCGCTGGTGGCGCGCCTGTGCGGCGCCTTTGCCCTGGTGTACTTGTTCGGTGCCGCGGTCGGGTTGACGGGGATCGCCAACCTGGTGTCGATCAAGGCGCGCACCGACACCCTGTACCAGCACGACATGCACGGTGCCATCTCGGCCGAGCGCGCGCAGTCGGCACTGGCCACCCTTGGCCGTGCCCAACTGGCGCTGACCATGGCCACCAGCAGCACCGAGCGCGACGATGCCGCCGCCGACGTCGCGCGCAGCCTGTCGCAGCTCGATGCTGCGCTGGCCGGCGTACGCCAGGCCGCAGCGGCACAGGCCGCGCCGCTGCTGCGCGAACGCCAGCGCACCGGCGAGCTGGTGCAGGCCTACGTGGCGCTGCTGCGCAAGCAGCCGCTGGACTCGCTGCAATTCGACAGCGCGGTCTCGGTCGACGGCCACTTCGTTACTGAACAGCTGCAATCCCTCAGCCGGCAGGTGGAAGCCGTGCGCCAGCAGCAGGAACAAAAGGCCGCCGCCACGGTGGCCAGCGTGGCGGCCAGCCAGCTGCGCGCGCAGGCATGGATGGCCGCCCTGCTCGGCGCCAGCCTGCTGGCGGCCGCCGCGCTGGCGTGGATCGCGGCGCGCAGCCTGCGTGCCGAACTTGGCGGCGAGCCGCGCGACGCCGCCGAGATCGCTCGCCGCATAGCCGCCGGCGACCTGACCGCCACCATCGCCCTGCGCCCGTCGGACCACAGCAGCATGCTGCACCACATGGCCGGCATGCGCGACCAGCTTGCCGGCGTGCTGGCCCGTATCCAGGCCAGCGCCCAGGAGATCACCGCGGCCGGCCAGCAGATCGCCGAAGACAACCACGCCTTGTCGGCGCGCACCCAGCGGCAGGCCAGCGCGCTCGATGCCACCACCGGCAGCATGCAGGCACTGGCCGCACGCGTGGCCGACGCGCACGCCCAGGCCACCGAATCGAGCCAGATGGCCAGCCAGGCACGCGCCGCCACCGATGCCGGCGCTGCCGTGGTGCAGCAGATGCGCGGCGCAATGGATACGCTGCACGGCCACTCGCGCCATATCGCCGAGATCGTCGGCGTGATCCAGGGCATCGCCTTCCAGACCAATATCCTGGCGCTGAATGCCGCCGTGGAAGCGGCCCGCGCCGGCCCCGCCGGCCGCGGCTTTGCGGTGGTCGCGCAAGAAGTGCGCGCGCTGGCCCAGCGCAGCGCCGATGCGGCGCGCGAGATCGGCGGCATCGTCGGCACCGCTACCCACGAGATCGAGCAAGGCGCGCGCCTGAGCGCCAGCGTGGTGGCGGCAATGGACCGCATCGCGGCTACCGTCGGGCACAGCCATGCGCTGGCCGAGACCTTGCGCACGCTTGCCGACGAGCAGGCCGGCAGCGTGCAGGCCGCCGGACAATCCGTATCGCAGTTGCGCCAGACCGCCCAGCAGAACGCGGCGCTGGTCGATGACCTGGCCAGCCAGGCAGCCCGGCTGGACCAGCAGGCAGCGGCACTGGCCGACGATGTGGCCCGCTTCCGCTTCTAGTGCGTGTCATCTTTGTAACGGGCAGATGTGTCTGGGCGAAACATTTGTCATGGCGACGTAACCGGCATTTACGTCTACCCCGATAAAGTTACAGATCTGTTGCAACTGAACTGGTGCCGGTTACGTGTCAGCCTGCCCGTGGCGAGTAATCTTGGTTCACACCAACTGAACTGTCACCCGCACAGGAAACCATGGCTGAACGACTCATCATGCTGGACGTACCCGGCGTCCTGTATTCCGACCGCTCCCGCACCCGCCTCGGCGGCATTCCGGATTCGGGCACGCTGCGCGACGTCCGGTTCTTTGATCCTGTCGCGCTGGGGTTCGTACGCAGGTTGTTCGGCGTGGCCGGCGCCCGCGTGGTGGTGTCCGACGCCTGGCGCCGCGGCACGCCCGCGGCAATCCTGCAGCAGCTGGACCTGCAGGTCGAAGCCATGACCCCGCCGGCCGCAGGCGGCCATGGTGCGGAAATCGAAGCCTATTTCGCCCAGGGCGCCAAGCCGGTCCACTACGTGATCATTTCGTGCGCCGCCCCGGAGTCGATGCCCGAGGCCATGCGCGAGCACCTCGTGACCGTTGACCCGGCTGCCGGGCTGACCCTGGAGAACTTCCAGCAGGCGCTCGGCATCCTGGGGGTGGCCTGCCCGTCCACGGTGATGCCCGCACCGAAACTGGATGCCGGCCTGAAGGCCAAGCTGGCCCAGCTGCAGCAACTCGCCCGGGAGAATCCGGCCCGCTTCGGCAACGCGCTGGCACCGGCACGCGAGCGCACGCCCGTCCACGCCTGATCCGCACCAGCAGCACATCCCGACGGGGCGCTCCAAGGCGCCCCGTTTGCATTGCTGCGCCCGCCACGTGCCGGCGATCCCGTATCATGCTCGGTTTCACCGGAACACAGTCAGGACGCCGCCATGCCTCACCTCGTCATCGAACTCACCGAAAACACCCGCCTGAACTGCTCGCAGGAAGAGTTGCTGGATGAAGCCAATGCCGCCCTGCTGGCCTCCGGACAGTTCCAGGAGGCGGACATCAAGTCGCGCTGCATCACGCTGTCGACTTACCGCCAGGGTGTGGACGCGGTCGAGCGGGCCTTTGTCCACGCGCGCCTGTCGATCCTGGACGGCCGCGACACCGCCGTGCGCCAGGCGCTGGCGCAGGCCGTCTGCGACGTGATCGCCGAAGCGGTGCGCGCCGGCTCGGGCACCGGCCAGGACGTGCAGGTCTCGGTAGAGGTCTGCGAGATGGCGCGGGCAACCTATGCCAAGCAGGTGGTGGCCTGAGTTGGCGGGCCGGATGGTCGCCGCCAAATAAAAAACCCGCGGCCATTGCGGCCGCGGGCGGAAGCTTCAGGAAGATTCCGGAAGCTCTGTCATGGGGAGCGCCCCCGCACCCATGACCTGACCGATTCTAGGGGGGCGCCCGTCCTGTCCATTTGACGCAGGTTAAACTTGCTCCAGTCGGATCCGGTTGCGGCCAGCCTGGCATGAATCACCGGGCGGCCGGCATCAACCTGGGTCGGTTACCTCCTGCGGGGCAACGGCAGCGCGCACAGGCGCCAGCCCGTCCCTGCCCTCCGTGCCATGTGCGTCGTCGGCCAGCACTGACCGCGCAATCTCGGCAAACGCCGCGTCCGCTTCCGGCATCGGCAGCAGCATCCACACGTGGAACATTCCCTCGCCCTCGTGATACCGAAGCGGCAAGCCTTGCTCGCCGGCCATCTGGCGGAACTTCCTGCAGTCGGGCAGCAGGATGTCATGGGTCCCGATAAACAACGTGGTGGGCGGCAGCCCGCGCAACACGCCGTGCATGGGACTGACCTGTGGCAAGGTGACAGGATCCGCGCCGGCATAGACGCGCCCGCATTCAATGCCCCCGGGGCGTGACAGCATCGGGTCGAACGGCTCCAGGGCATCGATGCCGGGATTGTCGCCGGTGGCATCCAGGAACGGCGACAGCAATACCAGGCGCTGCGGCAGCGGTTGGCCGCTGTCACGCAGCACCTGTGCCAGCGCCAGTGCCATGCCGCCGCCAGCGGAATCGCCCATGACGGTCAGGTCTGCGCCCGGATAGCGCTGCTGCAGCACCTGCCACAGCGGCACCATGGCCGCGAACACGTCGCGGTGGGTATGTTCAGGCGCCAGCGGATAGACCGGCACGGTCACCGCGCAGCCCAGCGCGTCCACCAGCTTGCCGATGAAATTCCAGTGCTGGCTGACGATATCGAAAACATAGCCGCCGCCGTGCAGGTAAAGGACATGACGGGGTTTACCGTGCGCAGGCCCGTTCCTGGGCTGCACGGTGTAGACCTCCATCCCGGCGATCCGCTCCTCGCTGACCGCTTGCCGCGCACGCAGGCGCCGGGACGGATAGGCGCGCCCAACAATACGGCGCCGCCGGATTTCATCATGGAGCGCCTGGGCGCTGGCAAACCGCTGCTTGCGGCGCACCAGCCGCAAGGCGATCCGCCACAGCTGGCTTTGCAGACTCGGCATCGTGTCTCCCCCGCGCCGGTCTGTCGCCGGCGGCTGAAAATGCAGGAACGCGCGGCACGTATTGCGCTCGCGCAATAAAAAAGGAGCCGGCAAGCGGCTCCTTTCTTGTCAGGACAACGTGGCGCAGATCAGGCTGCGGCGTCCTTCAGCTTCTTCAGCGGACGGACCTTGACCTTGACGCTGGCCGGCTTGGCCGGGAACCAACGCTCTTCACCGGTGAACGGGTCCTTGCCGAAACGCTTCTTCTTGGCCGGCACTTGCTGCGCCGTGACCTTCAGCAGGCCGGGCAGCGTGAACTCGCCAGCGCCCTTCTTGTTCAGCGCGCCGATGATGGTGGTTTCCAGATGGGCCAGCACCGTCTTCACGGCCTTGGCTTCCAGTTGGGTCTGGGCTACCAGGTGAGCGACCAGGCTCGACTTGTTGAAGGTGTCCTTCAGCGGGCGCGCAACGGGCGCAGCGGCGGGAGCAGCCTTCTTGGCCGGCGTGGCCTTCTTGGCGGCAGCCTTCACGGGTGCCTTGGTTGCCGCGGCCTTCTTGGCAGCGGGCTTGGTTGCGGTCTTCGCGGTCGGTTTCGCTTTGGTCGCCATATCGATATTCGTAAGTTGAACAGATGGGTGTCGGCAGATGTTTCGCATTGCTTCTCAGCGTTGCGCAATCGTCTTCTCGATGCCCACTGAATCATAGCGGAAAGTACCGTAAGTCAAGGGGTTTTCGTGCAGGCGAAACGTAAAACCCCGTGAAAACCCCGGGTTTTGTCGCGGCTTTGCCTCAGTGGAAACGCGAATACGGCCTACGTCCCCCCGTTTTGGCGTTCGCGGCAGACGCTTCGGTGCCGGCGCGCGCAGCGATGCGCGAGCCGCGGCGCTACCGTTTGCGGCCTGGCCACGAGGGCTGCGTTCAGCCCGCATTCAGGCAATCTGATGCAAACTCCGGGCCATGAAGTTCAAATTCCCGGCCCTCCTGCACCCCCGCATGCTGGTCGCCGCGGCGCTGCTGGCGCTGGCGGCGATGCCGGCCGCGCACGCCGACAAGGACGCCGACCGCGCCCGCGCGGCCGTGCAGTCCGGCGAAATCCTGCCGCTGTCGCGCATCCTGGAAACGGTGTCGCGCCAGTACGAGGGCGACGTCATCGGCGTTGAGCTGGACCGCGACGACGGCATCTGGCAATACGAGGTCAAGCTGCTGTTGCCGGGTGGTTCGGTGGCCAAGCTCGAGTACGATGCACGCACGGCCGCCCTGCTCAAGGCGAAGGGGCGTGGGCTGGAAAACGCCCGCCGCAAACCCTGACCGACAGGAAACCCCCGATGCGCATCTTGCTGGTCGAAGACGAAGCCGCCCTCGCCGCCCAGGTCCGTGCCAGCCTGGCCGACGCCGGCTATGCCGTCGACGTGGCCGCGGACGGCCTGGATGCCTGCCACCTGGGCGAGCAGGAGCCCTACGACGCCGTCATCCTGGACCTGGGCCTGCCGCGGCTGGACGGCCTTTCGGTGCTGCGCCGCTGGCGCGCCGCGCAGGTCAGCGTGCCGGTGCTGATCCTGACCGCGCGCGACAGCTGGACCGAGAAGGTCGAAGGCATCGATGCCGGCGCCGACGACTACCTGGCCAAGCCATTCCGCATGGAAGAGCTGCTCGCGCGCATCCGCGCGCTGATCCGGCGCGCGCATGGCATGCCGGCGCCGGAGCTGCAATGCGGCCCAGTGCGCATGAATCCGCGCGCAGGCAAGGTCACCGTCGACGGCAAGCCGGTGGCACTGACCTCGCATGAATTCCGCGTGCTGGACTACCTGATGCACCATCCCGGCGCCATCGTCAGCAAGACCGCGCTGACCGAGCATATCTATGCCCAGGACTTCGACCGCGACAGCAACACCATCGAGGTCTTTGTCGGGCGGCTGCGCCGCAAGCTTGGCGTGGATGTCATCGAGACCGTGCGCGGCCAGGGCTACCGCATGCGGCCGCCGTCGCCACTGCAGCCCTAGATGCCCGCCCGCCTGCGCCGATCCCTTGCGCTGCGCCTGCTGGCAGTGGCGGCGGTCTGGCTGGCAGCGGCGCTGGGCGCCAGCGGCTGGCTGCTGTCGACGCTGTTCGAGCGCCACGTCAACAACACCTATGTGCGCCAGCTCGACCACCAGTTGGCGGGCCTGGCCGCGGCGCTGGACTGGAGCGCCGACGGCAAGCTGGTCCTCACCCGTACCCCTGCCGATCCCCGCTACGAGCTGCCCTACTCCGGCACCTACTGGCAGGCGCGCGCGCCCGGCGCGCTGCTGCGCTCGCGCTCGCTGTGGGATACGGAAATGCCGGTGACGGTGGAGCGCCGCCTTGCCGGCGCCCAGGCCGACGTGCGCCCGGGCCCCAGCAACCAGTCGTTGCTGGTGGTGTCGCGGCAACTGGTGCTGCCATCCGCGGATACCCCGGTGGAGATCTCGGTGGCGCTGGACCGGACCGAGCTGCGTGCCGCGCGCCGCAGCTTCAACCGGACGCTGGCGTGGTCGCTGACGGCGCTGGGACTGGGGCTGATGCTGGCGGTTGCGGCGCAGGTGAAATTTGGGCTGGCGCCGCTGGCGCGGCTGCGGCGCGCGCTGGGCACGATGCAGGCGCGGCGCGAGGCACGCCTGGGCGGCAACTGGCCCGCCGAAGTCGAACCCCTGGTGGCCGAGATCAATGCCCTGCTGGCACGCAACACCCAGGCGCTGGAACGCTCGCGCCGGCAGGCGGCGGACCTGGCGCACGCGGTCAAGACGCCGCTGGCAGTGCTCGCCAACGAGGCCGCGGCGCTGCCGGGGGCGCCGGCGCAAGCCGTGGGGGCGCAGGTTGAAGCGATGCGCCGGCAGGTCGACCGCCATCTGGCGCGCGCCCGCGCCGCGGGCGCCGCGGCGGCGCGCGGCCAACGCATCGATGCCGGCGCGCCGGTGCGGGAGCTGACCCGAGCACTGGCGCGGCTGCACGCTGAGCGCGCGCTGGCGCTGACGGTTGAGGGCGCCGGGCACTTTGCCGGCGACCGGCAAGACCTGGTCGAAATACTCGGCAACCTGCTCGACAATGCCTGCCAGTGGGCGCGCACGCGCGTGCGCGTCACGCTGCAGGAAGCGGATGGCGAGCTCGAAATACTGGTCGAGGACGACGGCCCGGGCATGCCGCCGGAAGCGCAGGCACTGGCCACCGCCCGCTTTGGCCGGCTCGACGAGGCCGCTGCCGGCAGCGGGCTGGGCCTGGCGATCGTGACGGAAATCGCGGCGATGTACGACGGCAGCCTGGCGCTGGCATCGAGCCCGCTGGGCGGGCTGGCGGCGCGGCTGCGGCTGCCGGCGGGGCTGCCCTGATCAGTGCGCGCGGGCGGCCATGGCCTCGCGCGTGCCGCGTGCCAGCCCCAGCGCAAAGGCGGTTTCCGCCACCAGGAACAGCGGACCGATCAGCAGGCCGACCAGGTCGTCGACGAAGGCCGGCTTGCGCCCCTCGTAATAGTGGCCGATGAACTGGATCACCCATCCCACCACGAACAGGCCAAGGCCGATGGCAAGCCACCAGGCGGTGGGCATCGCCGCAATGTGCGCGCCGGCATAGAGGAAGAACGCCAGGATGACCGCCATCGCCACCCCGAACACCAGCGACAGGCGCAGGTAGAACAGGCACGACAGGATGTACAGCAGCATCGCCGGCGTCAGGTAGGCAGAGCCGTCGCCCAGCGTCAGCGCCGGGCGCGCCAGCAGCGTCGTCACTGCCAGCACGATCATCGGAATGCCGATGAAGTGCGTAAAGACGTTGCGCGGGTCGCGATGGTAGGCGGCGTAGTTGGCCAGGTGTTCGATCAGGGTTTTCACGGGGGTATCTCCTTGTATGCGCAGGCGTGCGCGTTCCGCGCCGCAAGGGCGGCCGGACGCTGCCGCCTGCTGCTGCGCGGGGGGCGCGATGTGGATTTATAGTAGTGGGCGCGCACCGTGCGGTCTGTCAGGTTTTTGACAGTCCGGACCGTCGCTGCGTGCCCTTGTGTGTCCCTGCTGACACCCGGCACAACCCCATATGAAAGGAGACCGGCATGGGACTGGCGCGCCCGCCGCAACACCCTCAACCGCAACTCGCCGGCACACTGCCCGCCCCGGTGCCGTTGCGCGACGATGCGCTTGCTGCCGTACGTGCCGGTGCCTGGTTCAGCCAGTTGCCGCCCGCACTGCGCCAGGCACTGCTCGATGACGGCAGCCTGCGCCGGCTGGTGGCCGGCGAGACGCTCTTTGCCCGCGGCGACCGTTTCGACGGCCTGTATTGTGTCGCCAGCGGCACCATGCAGATCCACGCCAGCGGCGAATCGGGCAAGGCGGCATTGCTCGGGCTGCTGGAACCCGGCACCTGGTTCGGGGAGATCTGCCTGTTCGACGGCCTGCCGCGCACCCACGACGCGCGCGCGGTCAGCACCACGACACTGTGGCATGTGCCGCGCGCCAGCCTGGAGCAGCGCCTGGCGCAGCAGCCGGCATGGTGGCGGGCCTTCGGGCAATTGCTGGCAGCCAAGACGCGCCAGGCCTTCAACTATGTCGAGGAAGCGCAGTTGCTGCCGCCGGCGGCCCGCATTGCCCGGCGCCTGGCCGCGATCGCGCATGGCTACGGCAACCTGCCGCAGGCCCAGGCCACGCAGCGCGTGCGCATCCCGCAGGAGCAGCTGGCGCAGATGCTGGGCCTGTCGCGCCAGACCGTGAACCACGCGCTGCGCGAACTGGAAGCGCGCGGGCTGCTGCGGCTGGAGTATGGCGGCATCGAACTGCTTGACCTGCCGGCGCTGGAAGCGCTCAACTGAACGCATCGCACCGGAGCCCCGCACATCATGATGACCCTGGATGCCCCCCAACTGGATGCCTGGCTGGCGCGCCTCGGCATCGCCGCCCCGCCCTCGCCCACGCTGGAAGCGCTGGATATCGTACTGGCCGCGCACCTGGCCAGCATTCCGTTCGAAAACGTCGATCCGCTGCTGCGCCGGCCAGTACGGATCGAGCTGGATGCGGTCTTCGACAAGCTCGTCACGCGCCGGCGCGGCGGCTACTGCTTTGAACTCAATACCCTGCTGGCGGCCGGGCTGGGCGCGCTCGGCTACGCCGTGACGCCGCTGGCCGCGCGCGTGCGCTGGGGCGTTCCCGACGACGTGCCGACCGCGACCTCGCACATGCTGCTGCGTGTGGAGGTGGCGCATCGCAGCTACCTGGCCGATGTCGGCTTCGGCGGCCCCACGCCATACCGGGCGATGCCGCTGTCCGAGCCGGCCGATGACAGCTTCCCCTACCGTCTGGCGCCTTCGCCGCCGCAGACCTCCGCCACCGCGTTCCACAGCTACGACCTGGAGGCGCGCGGCGATGCCGGCTGGATCAAGGTCTACCGCTTCGACCTGACGCCGCAGCCGTGGATCGATTTCGTGCCGCGCAACTGGTATGTATCGACGCACCCTGACAGCGTATTCCTGCAGCGGCTGATGGCCGCGCGCACCGACGGCGACACCCGCGTGACGCTGGCCGACGGCGACCTGGCCGAGCGCGCACCGGACGGCGCCGTGCGCCGAACCCGGCTGGCCTCGCCCGAGGCCGTGGTGCGGGCCTTGTCGGATCGCTTTGGCGTGCTGCTGGACGATGAGCTGCGGCGTGGCCTGGCCGACGCCCTGCCAGCGCTGCTGGCGCCCGCAACGGCATCCTCCGGCACCTGAGGCGCCATTATTCTGCTATGCAGCATGCCTGCCATGCACGGCGCGCATTGCCCGCAGAAAGAATCCTGATATGGCCGGCGCGCGGCACCCGGGCCTGTGGACTGAGGCCAGCGGCGCCACCATAATGTCCCGGCGATGCTGCCTGCGGGCGCGTCGCCAGGACAAAGCCGGCCCCTGACGCCGGCGCAGCCATACAGGAGACTCCATGTCATTGTTTGATCTGACGGGCAAGGTTGCCATCGTCACCGGCTCCTCGCGCGGGATTGGCCGCGCCATCGCCGAGCAGATGGCCGTCCAGGGCGCCAAGGTGGTCATTTCTTCGCGCAAGATCGAGGCCTGCCAGGAAGTGGTGGATGCCATCAACGCCCGCCACGGCGCCGGCACCGCGATCGCGGTCCCTGCCAATATTTCTTCGAAGGACGACCTGCAGCGCCTGGTCGACGAGACCAACCGCGCCTTCGGCAAGATCGACGTGCTGGTCTGCAATGCCGCGTCCAACCCGTACTACGGGCCCATGAGCGGCGTGTCGGACGACCAGTTCCGCAAGGTGCTGGACAACAACGTCATCTCCAACCACTGGCTGATCCAGATGGTGGCCCCGCAGATGATCGACCGCAAGGACGGCTCGATCATCATCGTGTCGTCGATCGGCGGCCTGCGCGGCTCGCCCACCATCGGCGTGTACAACATCTCCAAGGCCGCCGACTTCCAGCTGGCGCGCAACCTCGCCGTCGAGTTCGGGCCGCACAACGTGCGCGTGAACTGCATCGCGCCGGGGCTGATCAAGACCGACTTTGCGCGCGCGCTGTGGGAAGATCCCGAGCGCTACAAGCAGTCCACCCAGGGCGCGCCGCTGCGCCGCATCGGCGAACCCGTCGAGATCGCCGGGGCGGCGGTCTACCTGGCGTCGGCAGCCAGCACCTTCATGACCGGCCAGGCGCTGGTCGTGGACGGCGGCGTGACCATCTGAGCGTCTGGCCCCAGCGTTGCGGGGGGGGGGGGGGGGGGGGGG
>NZ_JBYSZI010000019.1:0-82851 GCF_058787075.1 Cupriavidus sp. FW305-46 | reverse complement strand
CCCCCCCCCCCCCCCCCCCCCCCCCCCCGCCGCTTTCCTGCATTTCCCTCAACCTGCAGTGCAGTTCCGGGAGGCAGTCATGTCGAGCAATCCGCAGTTGGCCGGCACCTGGCCGGTCATGTCGCTGGCCGAGGCCCACGCCCGGCTTACCGCGCCCGGCGCGCCGTTCGAAACCGAAACGCGCGTGATCCGCGGCATCCCCACCACCGTCTGGAAGAACGCACCGCCCACGCTGCGCGAGCTGTTGCTGAACACGCGCGCGTTTGCCGACCGCACCTTCGTGGTCTATGAGGACGAGCGCGTCTCCTACGATGCCTTCCGTCGCGCCGCCATCGCCCTGGCCCATGCACTGGTGCGCGACGGCGTGCGCAAGGGCGACCGCGTGGCCGTAGCCATGCGCAACCTGCCTGAATGGCCGGTGGCGTTCTACGGCGCGCTGTTGGCCGGCGCCATCGTGACGCCGCTCAATGCCTGGTGGACCGGGGCCGAGCTGGAGTACGGCCTGGCCGATTCGGGCAGCCGCGTGGCGATCGTCGATGCCGAACGGCTCGACCGCATCCTGGAACACCTGCCGGGCTGCCCGGCACTGGAACGCGTCTATGCCTCACGTGCCGGCGGCACCGCGGCCGAGCCGTGCGTGGCCCCGCTGGAAAGCGTGATCGGCAGCCCGGCTGACTGGGCCGCGCTGCCAGACCAGGCGCCGCCGCAGGTCGATATCGATCCGGACGACGACGCCACCATCTTCTACACCTCGGGCACCACCGGCAAACCCAAGGGCGCGCTCGGCACGCACCGCAACTCCACCAACGTGGCGGTTGCCGGCAGCTTCAGCCCGAGCCGCAACCTGTTGCGCCGGGGCGAGCCGATTCCCGCGCCGGACCCCGCCGCACCGCAAAAGGCCATGTTGCTGGCGGTGCCGTTCTTCCACGTCACCGGCTGCATGGCGGTGCTCAACGGCGCCATTGCCACCGGCGGCAAGATCGTGCTGATGCACCGCTGGGACGCGCTGCGCGGCATGGAGCTGATCGAGCGCGAGCGCTGCACCGCGGCCGGCGGCGTGCCCACCATCGCATGGCAGATCCTGGAGCATCCGGAGCGCGGCCGCTTCGACCTGTCCTCGCTGGAGAACGTCAACTACGGCGGCGCGCCGGCATCGCCCGAACTGGTGCGGCGCATCGGCGAGGTATTCCCGCTGGCCGCTCCCGGCATCGGCTGGGGCATGACGGAAACGTCGTCCACCTTCACCAGCCACAGCGCCGAGGAATACGTGATGCGCCCGGACAGCAGCGGCCCGGCGCTGCCGATCGGCGAGATGAAGGTGGTGGACGGACACGGCCGCACCTTGCCGCCCGGCGAGACCGGCGAGCTGATGGCGCGCGGCGCCAATGTCGTGCGCGGCTACTGGAACAAGCCCGAGGCCACGGCGCAGACCTTTGCCGACGGCTGGCTGCGCACCGGCGACATTGCGCGGCTGGATGAGGAAGGCTACGTCTATATCGTCGACCGGATGAAGGACATGCTGATCCGCGGCGGCGAGAACATCTACTGCATCGAAGTGGAAAGCACCCTGTACGAGCATCCCGCGGTGATGGATGCCGCGGTGGTCGGGCTCGCGCACAAGACGCTGGGCGAAGAACCGGCCGCGGTGATCAGCCTGAAGCCCGGCATGCAGGCGAGCGAGGCCGAGCTGCAGGATTTCGTGCGCACCCGGCTGGCCGCATTCAAGGTGCCGGTGCGTATCCTGATTTACCAGGAGATGCTGCCGCGCAATGCCAATGGCAAGATCCTGAAGTCGAACCTGCGCAAGCTGTTCGACGCTGCCACCTGAGCTGCGGCAGGACAGCCGACTCGACAAGAACAACAAGGAACAACAAATTGACGGAACAAGCAAAGCGTGACCACTCCCCGTCCGCCCCGGTGCGGGCAACTATCGCGGTGGCACTCGCCGCCCTGGTGGCTGGCTGCGCCGCCGGCGGCACCAACCTGTCCGCGGTGCCGGAACTGCGCCCGGGCGTGCCTGCCGGCTACCTGGCCGCCGATGTGCGCCCGGACAGCCTGAAGCTGCTGCCCGCGCCGCCGGCGCAAGGCTCGGCAGCGCTGGCGCTGGATGAGGACGCCGCGCGGCAGGCCGGGACGCTGCGCGGTTCACCGCGCTGGCAAGTGGCTGGCGAGGATGCCGTGTTGACGTTCCCGCAGGCCGCCAGCGCATTCTCCTGCGCGCTGGGCGTGCCGGTCAGCGAGAAAGAAACGCCGTACCTGAACATCCTGCTGCGCCGCAGCCTGGTCGATGCCGGCCTGTCCACCTACAAGGCCAAGGACCACTACAAGCGCACACGCCCCTTCGTTGCCAACAAGACCCAGATGTGCACGCCGGCCGAGGCCGCCAAGCTGGAAAAGGACGGTTCGTACCCGTCCGGCCACAGCGCCATCGGCTGGGCCTGGGCGCTGATCCTGGCTGAGGTCGAGCCGGAACGCGCCAATGACATCCTGGCGCGCGGGCGCGCGTTCGGCCAGAGCCGCGTGGTCTGCAACGTGCACTGGCAAAGCGATGTCAACGAGGGCCGCATGATGGCCGCGGCAACGGTGGCGCGGCTGCATGCCGACCCGACCTTCCGCGCCGACCTGGACCGGGCCCGCCGCGAAGTGGCGGCGGCACGCGCCAGCGGCGCGCGCCCGTCGCGCGACTGCCAGGCGGAGAGCGCGGCGCTGGCCCCCTGATCCACCGGGTGCCGGGGCCGGCTGCTGCACGGGTTACTTCACCGGGATGACCGTGCCGGCCGGCACCGGCACGGCGGTGACGCTGTTCTGCGGGCTGCCGCTGACAATGCGGTCGGAGTATGTCAGGTACACCAGCGTATTGCGCTTGCGGTCGACCGCGCGCACGACGTGCAGGGCCTTGAACAGGATCGACATGCGTTCGGAGAAGACGTTGTCCTGTTGCCGGATCGGCCCCTTGAAGGCGATCGTGCCCACCTGCCGGCAGGCGATCGATGCCTCCGGCGGGTCTTCGGCCATGCCCAGCTGGCCCTTGATGCCGCCCGTGCGGGCGCGCGACACATAGCAGGTCACGCCGTCCACCTGGGGGTCGTCATAGGCTTCGATCACGACCTTGTCGGAGCCGGTCATGCGGAAATTGGTGCTGACGCTGCCGATCTCCTCGGCGTGGGCGCCCGAGGCGGCCGCCAGACAGGCGACGGCCAGGACCGTGCGGATGCGATTGCAGTTGCGCTTCATGGCGGGGGTCGGTATTCAGGTCACCGACGACTTGATGTCGTCGTGACGTTTTTCCATTTCCTGGCGCAGCGCGCGGCGCTGCTGGGCGGCGGCAAAGCGCTGGCGCTCCACCTCGTCGCGCGGCTCCAGCGGCGGCACCTCGGCCGGCGTGCCGTTGTCGTCCACGGCCACCATGGTGAAGTAGCAGCTGTTGGTATGGCGCACCAGCTTGCTGCGGATATTTTCCGTCACCACCTTGATGCCGATTTCCATCGAGCTGCGGCCGGTAAAGTTGACCGAGGCCAGGAAGGTCACCAGCTCGCCCACGTGGATCGGCTGGCGGAACACCACCTGGTCGACCGACAGCGTCACCACGTAGCGGCCGGCGTAGCGGCTGGCGCAGGCATAGGCAACCATGTCCAGGTACTTGAGGATGGTGCCGCCGTGGACGTTGCCGGAGAAGTTGGCCATGTCCGGCGTCATCAGCACGGTCATGGAAAGCTGGTGGGACTGGTCGTTCATGATGCGGGTACGGATTGCGGGGGCGGGATTTCGGGGGCGAACCTGCGATGGCGGCATTGCCTGAGGGCACGCCGGAACGCTGGCGCCGGCAGTTTAACCCGGATCGTGCCCGCCGTTGCCGGCGGCGGCCCGGTATCGGCAGGCGGGGCCGTGCCAGGCAACAAAAAAGCGGCCTGCAAGGCCGCTTTTCACGCTGTGGACGCAAACTGCTTACTTCTTCTTGTTCACCGCGTCCTTGAAACCTTGCCCGGCAGAGAACTTGACCGTCTTGGCGGCCGGGATCTTGATGGTTTCACCGGTGCGCGGATTGCGGCCGGTGCGGGCGGCGCGTTTGCCGGCGCTGAAGCTGCCAAAGCCCACCAGCGTCACCGAATCGCCCTTTGCCACTGCCTTCTTGATACTGTCCAGCGCTGCGTTGAGCGCGCGCTCGGCGGCGGCATTGCTCAGTTCTGCTTCCGCGGCGATGGCCGATACCAGTTCACCTTTATTCATGGCTGATTTCCCTTGTTGGTCGTCGTCACCGATGTGCGTGCCTCGCGGCAAAGCCATCGATCGGCGCAGTCTAATCTGCCCGTCGCGCGTAGAGCAATCCCCAGTGGCACCAATGCGACAAAAAAACCCGCAAATCCTTGATTGAGGCCGGTTAGCGGGCAATTTTCCACGCTTTTCCCGCTTGCCAGAAGCCGGCTTTGCCGGGCCGTCCCGCAGCGCGGCAACGCCAGACCGGCGCGCGCCTGGGGCAAACCAGCAGCATAGGACAAATTCCCACAAATGGGGCGTTGCACCATAACGGTTCAGCCAGCGCCGCCGTTGCGCGCCATTTCGGCGCATCCGCACTATCACGGCGATCCCAGCGGCAACGCTGCCAACAGCGCCGCCCCTGCCCGTGCGCGGCATTCCGGTGCGGTTTTACCCGACAAGGTGCACGTGGCACCAGGATGCGGCCATTGCTGGAATGCTTTTTGCATACCCACGCTCCCATTTTGAGCATGAGGTCACTATGGACAACTGGAAGACCGGCACCGACGCCCTGTTTATCCTGCTAGGCGCCATCATGGTGCTGGCCATGCACGCCGGCTTCGCCTTCCTGGAACTGGGCACGGTGCGCAAGAAGAACCAGGTCAACGCACTGGTAAAGATCCTGGTGGATTTTGCGGTTTCGACCATCGCCTATTTCTTTATCGGCTACACCATTGCCTACGGCGTGCAATTCATGTCCGGGGCCGAAACGCTGGCACAGAAAAACGGTTACGAACTGGTCAAGTTCTTTTTCCTGGCGACATTTGCCGCGGCCATTCCGGCGATTATCTCGGGCGGTATTGCCGAGCGTTCGCGCTTCAACCCGCAACTGGTCGCCACCTTCGTACTGGTAGGTTTTGTCTATCCGTTCTTCGAAGGCATCGCCTGGAACCAGCGCTATGGCGTGCAGGACTGGATCACGCGCGTGGCCGGCGCGCCATTCCATGACTTCGCCGGCTCGGTGGTGGTGCATGCGCTGGGCGGCTGGATCGCGCTGCCCGCGGTGCTGCTGCTGGGCGCGCGGCGCGGGCGCTACCAGAAGGACGGCCGCATCAGCGCCCATCCGCCCTCAAACATCCCGTTCCTGGCGCTGGGCGCCTGGGTGCTGGCGGTGGGCTGGTTCGGCTTCAACGTCATGAGCGCGCAGACGGTCGACAAGGTCAGCGGCCTGGTGGCGATCAACTCGCTGATGGCAATGGCCGGCGGCACGCTGGCGGCCTGGGCGGCCGGACGCAACGACCCGGGTTTTGCCTACAACGGGCCGCTGGCCGGGCTGGTGGCGGTGTGCGCTGGCTCGGACCTGATGCACCCGCTCGGCGCGCTGATCACCGGCGCGGTAGCCGGCGCGCTCTTTGTCTATATGTTCACGCTGGCGCAGAACAAATGGCATATCGATGACGTGCTCGGCGTGTGGCCGCTGCACGGGCTGTGCGGCGCCTGGGGCGGCATTGCCGCGGGCATCTTCGGGGCCAGGGCGCTGGGCGGGCTGGGCGGCGTGTCGCTGGGCGCGCAGGCGATCGGCACCGTGCTTGGCATCGTGGTGGCGCTGGCCGGCGGCACCCTGGTATATGGCGCGCTGAAGAAGTTGGTGGGCATCCGGCTGGATGCCGAAGGCGAATTCAACGGTGCGGACCTGACCTTGCACCGGATTTCGGCAACGCCGGAACGGGAAACCAACTGGTAATGGCTTTCGGGCCGTCCTGATTTAAATAGACAAGCTGCGCGAAGCGGCTTGTCTTAACAATAATTTGCTTGCACTTCCGGTACGGCGTCTCAATAATTGCCGTGCCCATGTATTGCGCCGCAACAGCGCGCAGGGCTAGCACATCGCTGCCGGCTGAATCGGGGGATGTTGTGCCGGCGGCCGGCCGGACACCAACATGAAAGGAATACGCCGATGGATGCCACTACCTTCGATAACCTCAAGGCCCTGGTCGTCACCTACGCGACGGAATTCGGGGTCAAGATCCTGGCGGCCCTTGCCTTCTGGGTCATCGGCCGCTGGCTGATCCACTTTGTCGTGCGCATGGTGCAGAACGCGCTCGGCAAGCAGAAGGTCGATCCCACGCTGCTGCGCTATGTCGGCTCGATCGTCACCGTGACGCTGAACGTGGTGCTGGTGATCGGCATCCTCGGCTTCTTCGGCATCCAGACTACGACCTTCGCCGCACTGATCGCCGCCGCTGGCGTGGCCATCGGCATGGCCTGGTCGGGGTTGATGGCGAACTTCGCTGCCGGTGCGTTCCTGGTGGTGCTGCGCCCGTTCAAGGTGGGAGACTTCGTGACGATCGGCGGCGTGACCGGCACGGTGCGCGAGATCGGCCTGTTCGCAACCTCGCTCGACACGCCGGACAATGTGCAGACCGTGGTCGGCAACAACAAGATCTTCAGCGATACCATCCAGAACTTCACCGCCAACCCGTACCGGCGCGTGGAACTGAAAGCGCAGCTTGCCGGCAGCACCGACACCGCCCATGCGGCAGCGCTGCTGAAGGGCCGCATCGCGGAAATCCCCAACGTGCTGGCCGAGCCCCCGGTCGACGTCGAGATCCTGGAGTTCACGCTGGTCGGCCCGGTGCTGGCGGTGCGTCCGTACTGCCACAACGACCACTACTGGCAAGTCTATTTCGATACCAACCGCATCATCCGCGAGAGCTTCGGCCAGGCTGGCTATGCCGCACCGATGCCGGCGCAGATGGTGGTGGTGCAACAGGCGGCTGTCGAGCAGGAGGCCGCCGTGCAACAGGCCGCCTGACGGCGGCTCGCAGCCAGTGTCAACGGCGGCCTGAGCGGCCGTAGTAGCGCATCAGCACCGCGCCCGCGCCGCAGGCCGCCATCACCACGCCCAGCGGCAGCGCGGTGCCGTCGCGCCACAGGCTGACGGCCGCGCCGCCCAGCGTCCCGAGTGAAAACTGCAGCGTACCCATCAGCGCCGAGGCCGTGCCGGCGCGATGGCCCTGATGGGCGAGCGCCAGTGCCGACGCATTCGGCGATACGCAGCCGAGCGCGCCGATAAAGACGAAAAAGCCCGCCAGCAGCACCGGCAGCACCGCCATGCCTGCAAGCGCGGCAACTGCCAGCGCCAGGCCCGCTGCACAGGCCGCCAGCAGCGTGCCCCCGAGCACCTGGTCGAGCGAGCGGCCGCGCACCAGCCTGGCGTTGAGCTGCGACATCGTGATCAGGCCCAGCGCATTGGCGCCGAAGACAAAACCATAGTGCGACGGCGCAATGCCGTGCAGCTCGATCAGCACGAACGGCGAGCCGGAGATATACGCGAACATGCCCGCCGAGCCGAAACCCGCAGACAGCGAATAGCCGAGGAATTCGCGATCCCGCAGCAGCTCGGCATAGCTTTTCGCCACCGTGCCGAGCCGCAGCGGCGCCGCGTGGCGCCGGTCCAGCGATTCCTCCATGCGCAGGTGGACCAGCAGCAGGATCAGCATCCCTGCCACCGCCAGCACCCAGAAGATCGCACGCCAGCCCGACACCGAGAGAATGGCGCCGCCGACGATCGGGGCCAGGATCGGCGCAACCCCCATCACCAGCATCAGCGACGAGAACGCGCGCGCCGACTCATGCGCCTCGAGCCGGTCGCGGATCACCGCGCGTGCCATGACCATGCCGGCGCAGCCGCCCAGCGCCTGCAGGAAGCGCCACAGCATCAGCGACTCCACGCTGCCTGCCAGCGCGCAGCCCACCGCGGCGGCCACGTAGAGGCACAGGCCGACATAGAGCGGCGGCTTGCGCCCGAAGCGGTCGCTGAACGGCCCATAGAAAGCCTGCCCCAGCGCCAGCCCCACCAGGAATGTGCCCAGGGTCAGCTGCACCTGGCCGATGTCCACGCCGAGATCGCCGGACAGCGACGGAAAACTCGGCAGGTACATGTCGATCGACAACGGCGCGATCGCCATCAGCGAACCGCAGATCAGCAGCCAGGCAGGAAAGCGCGCGGCCGAGGCAGCGCTGGTGGAACGGAGCATGGGAAGTATCCGGGGGAACGGCGTTGTCATGCACGGCCAGCCTGCTTGCGCCGCAGCCCGCGCCTGCAACCCGTGAAAAGCCGCAATTGTTGCACAGCATAACGAAAGCGGTACGGCACTGGCGTAGCGGGTTTTGAAACAGTCGTTCAGAAAAACTGCCCTGCCAAGGTCGGGTTCGATGATGCTGGCGAAGTTGGCGCGATTGGTGAATAGTGGTGTCAGGTCATTTGCGATCAGCGCGAATCCGGCGCTGCGGATGCTCTTGCGGGGTGGCGCGGCTTTCACCTGTGGCAGGGTGGAGGGTACAATGCCAGCCTGTCGGCGCAAGCCACACCGTCGGCCACGCAGAGACGGACGACAGTATCGGTCCCGGCAACGTTAGCCTGCATGAGAATACGACACACGCCGCTTTCCGCTTCGCTAGGCCCGGCCGCACTCGCGGCCGCGCTGCTGTTGCCGCTGCCCCAGCCCGGCAACGCCGCGCCGGTGCAGGCGCGCAATGTTGCCGCCTCGGCGCCGGCCCCTGCGATCGATGAGGCCGACCCGCTGTCACGCATGCTCAAGGGCGCTGCCACCGGCCAGAACACCGGCGCCGCCGGCGTGCCTGAATTGCTGCGCAACACCACGCGGCCTGACAACGTGCTGGCACGCGCCTGCCGCCAGCTCAACGACGCCCTGCCAATCGAAATTGACGGAGAAACGCGGCTGCGCCGCTGCCAGTCGATCCCCGGCAAGCATGTGCTGTTCCAGCTGGAGCTCACCAACTACCGCGGGCCGATGCTGGACCTGGCCAGCTTCGAGGTCAACTACGCTGCGCCCCTGCAGCGCAATATCTGCGCCAACCGCGACGTCGAGATCCTGACCAAGCTTGGCATCAGCCTGATGTTCCGCTACATGACGCGCAAGGACCGTGGCGAGCGCCGCATCGGCGATGTCTACATCAACGCGCCCATCTGCACGGCGGCGCTGCGCTAGCCAATACAAACAAGAATCGATTGCAATTGATGCGGCACGGCACGCCGCCCGCGCAAAAGAAAGACGGCACGCAAATGCGGGCCGTTCTCGTTTGGGTCAGTATCGCTCAGGCAGCGCGCGGACGCAGCGGCAGCACGTTGGCCGCGCGTCGCACCAGGATGCGCGTGTCCTTCCAGCCGGCATCGGCCAGCGGCGAGCCCCACACCAGTTCATGCAGGCGTGCTAGTGCAAACGGATTGCCCAGCAGCACATGCTTCTGCGCGGGGGTCAGCGCGCGCGGGCCATGCGTGAGCGCATGCTCGACCAGGGCCTCATGGCGCTTGCGTGCCGATTCCGGCTGCACCACGCGCGGCGTGGCGGTCGCGCACATCAGCGCATTGGTAACCGGATCCACCACGGCGTCGACAAAGTCAGGCGTTTCGGCCGCGGCTTCGACATGCTGCTGCGTCTCGACGATCTCGCGCGGTACCTGCGTCTCCTCGGGGATCATGAAGAGGCCCGCATTGCGCGAGGCGCGACCGAACGACACCCGCGACAGCATCACCGACAACGGGATCGACAGCGCCAGCGAGCCCACGATCGGCAGCAGCCACAGCACGTAGGACGGGTTCAGCCAGTACACCAGGCCACCCCATGCCAGGCCCAGGGCGGTGTGCCAGCCGTGGCGACGGAATGCTTCGCCCCAGCTGGTCTCGGCGTCTTCGCGCGGGGGCGACTTCCACGAGATGCCCCAGCCGCTGTACGCGGCGATCACGAACTTGGTGTGGAACAGCATGCGCGTGGGCGCCAGCAGCGCGGACAGCATCACCTCGATCAGCATGCTGGCAACCAGCTGCACCGCCCCGCCATAACGGCGCGCCTGCTTCAGCAGCAGCACCACGCTGGCCAGCTTGGGCAGGAACAGCAGCGTGGCCGTGGCGGAGAACAAGGCCAGCGCCTTTTCCGGATGCCATTCGGGCCAGGTCGGGAACAGCTGGTATTGCTGCGTGAAGTACTCCGGCGGCACCAGCGCGTGCTTGGCGAGCATGGCCGTGGACAGCAGCAGGAACAGCAGCCACAGCGGCGCCGACAGGTAGGCCATGATGCCGGTCAGGAACACCGCGCGGTGCACCACGTGGAAGCCCTGCTTGAGCCACAGCCTGAAGTTCATCAGGTTGCCCTGGCACCAGCGGCGGTCGCGCTTGACCTCGTCCAGCAGGTTCGGCGGCAGTTCTTCGTACGAGCCTTCCAGGTCGTAGGCAATCCACACGCCCCAGCCGGCACGGCGCATCAGCGCGGCCTCGACAAAGTCGTGCGACAGGATCTCGCCCGACAGCGGGCCGCGGCCGGGCAGCGGCGCCAGCGCGCAGTGCTCGATGAACGGATGCACGCGGATGATGGCGTTATGGCCCCAGTAGTGCGACTCACCCAGCTGCCAGTAGTGCAGGCCAGCCGTGAACAGCGGCCCGTACACGCGCGTTGCGAACTGCTGCACTCGCGCGTAGAGGGTCTCGCGGCCCACTGCCAGGGGTGCGGACTGGATGATGCCCGCCCCGGGGTTGGCTTCCATCAGCCGCACCAGCGTGGCCAGGCAGTCGCCGCTCATCACGCTGTCGGCATCGAGCACCACCATGTAGCGGTACTTGCTGCCCCAGCGGCGGCAGAAGTCGGCCACGTTGCCGGTCTTGCGCTTCACGCGGTGGCGGCGCCAGCGGTAGAAGATGCGGCCGAAGCCGCCGACGGCGCGGCACAGCTCCATCCATGCGTCATGCTCGGCGGTGCGCAGGTCCGGGTTGCCGCTGTCCGACAGCACGATGAAATCGAAGTTGGACAGGTGGCTGGTGCGCGCCAGCGATTCATAGGTGGCGCGCAACCCCGCGAACACGCGCGTCACGTCCTCATTGCAGATCGGCATGATGATCGCGGTGCGCGCCTCGGGCGCTATCGGCCCGTCGGGCGCGGCCGAGCGCGAGATCAGGTGGCGGTCGCCGCCCTTGGCCAGCACCAGGAAGCCCATCATTGCCGTCCAGAAGCCGGCCGACACCCATGAGAACAGGACGGCGAACAGCACCAGGATGGCGATCTCGAGCGGATCGGTGCCGTGGTACGGCAGCACGTTGCTCATGAAGTAGGTGGCCAGCACGGTCTGGATCACCACCAGGCCCAGCAGGAACCAGCGGCGGTGCGAGCCGGCCGGATGCCATTTGCCTTCGGCATCGGGACCGTCGTGCAGCGTGTCCCAGGTCTCGGGCACGGGCGGGCGGCCCAGCATGCGGCGCCAGGTATTGCGCAGCCAGCCGGTGACGATATGCGGCGGCCACTGGCGCGGCACCATCGAGCTGCGTTCGGGCTCGGGGCCGGTGTCGACCTTCACGGTGCCGTCTTCGCGCCGCTGCAGCAGCGGCGCGCCATCCACCTGGGGATTGCCGTATGCGATCGTAAAACGCCGGCCGACGGAGGCGTAGGCACTGCTGCCTTGCGCGGGCGGCGTGTCCTTGGCCGCCAGGCGCGACTGCAGGCGCGTGATCGCGTCCTGCGCATCGCGGCCGTCGGCGCTCACGGCGATCACGGGGGCAACCGATGCCACGGGCGTGACCGGTGCGACCGGCGTCGCGGCAGCGCCGTCCGCCAGCAGCTCGCTGCGTACTTCAGGCGATACCGGCAGGCGGTCGACATAGCGCTCGCATGCCGCCGCCTGGGCCGGTCGCTGCTTTAGCCTGGGGGTAAGATGTAGCTCCACGTCTCGGATAGGGTTGTATTGCCGTTGCGAAGATAGCCGCGCAACTCTACCGGCTTGGTTTCGTCCTTGCGGCGCATCACCATGGTCATGCGCCAGCCGCCGGTCGCCTCATTGCGCTGCACCGACGTTTTCAGCAGCTCACCGTTGGCATCGGCCGAAACCACCGGGTCGATGCGCACGTCCGCCGGCAGCTTGCGGAAGGCAGGGCCTTCGAAGTCCACCACCAGCGAAAAGCTCGTGTCTTCCTTGTTCCGGGTCTGGCCCTGCCCCAACCGGGTCTGGGTCACCCACGACAGCGGCGGCTGTTGTTCGCCGTCCTTCTGCCACAGCAGCCGGTACTCATAGTCGAAGGGTTGCTTCGGCTTGGGCGGGTTGTCCGGCACCCAGTACGCGACGATGTTGTCGTTGGTCTCGTCCGGCGTCGGGATCAGCACCAGCTCTACCCGGCCCGAACCCCAGTTGCCGCGCGGCTGCACCCAGCCACTGGGCCGGCGCTCATACCACGAGCCGATCTCCTGGTAGCTGTTGAAGGTGCGGTCGCGCTGCATCAGCCCGAAGCCCTGCGGATTGGTCGCCGCGAACGAGGTGACCAGCAAGCGCTTGGGATTGACCAGCGGGCGCCAGACCCATTCGCCGGTGCCCAGGTGGATCGACAGACCGTCGGAGTCATGCACCTCGGGACGGAAATCCTGTGCGGGCGACGGCTGGTTCTCGCCGAACAGGAACATGCTGGTCAGCGGCGCCAGGCCCAGCTTGGTCACGTTCTCGCGCAAATAGAGGCGCGACTTGACCTCCATCGCGGTCTCGGCGCCGGGCTTGATGGTGAAACGGTACGCGCCGCTCATGCGGCGCGAATCCATCAGCGCGTAGATCGTGATCTCCTTGGCATTGGGGCCGGGACGCTCGATCCAGTATTCAACGAAGCGCGGGAACTCCTCGCCCGAATTGAGCGCGGTGTCCACCGCCAGGCCGCGTGCCGACAAGCCGTACCACTGGTCCTTGCCCAGCGCGCGGAAATAGCTCGCGCCCAGGAACGACGCCAGTTCATCCTTGCGCTTGCCCTGGTTCAGCGGATACAGGATGCGGAAGCCCGCGAAGCCCAGGCCCTTGAGCTTGCCGGCATCGACCTTGTGCGGGCCGTAGTTGAACGCGGACGGGTCGAAGCGGAATTCACGCACGCTGTTGCCCACCACCTCATGGATGCGCACGGGCTGGTCGAACACCATGCCCTCGTGGAAGAACGACAGCTCGAACGGCGCGCGCGTGCCGCGCCAGGCAAAGCGTTCCGGCTTGTATTCGATCTCGCGGTAGCGCTCGTACGACAGCTCGCGCAGCTCGCGCGGCAGGTTCTGCGGCGGCGCCTTGTAGGGCGAGGCTGCCAGCTGGCGCGCGCGCGCCGCCACCGTGTCGAAATCGAACGCATGGGCTGCCATGGCACACAGCGCCAGCGCGCCGCCACCAAGCCAGGCTGCGATCCGCACACCCGCCCGCGCCGCGCGGCGGCGGGCTCCCGGCCCGGCGGCGGGCAAGGTATGGGTAATGGACAGGCGTGGCGTGGCGATCTGTGACATGTATGCCAGGGTAAGCGGTTGAATCGGGGTGACCCGCATCGGCGGTCGGAACGAAGGACGACACAGCAAGAGACGGGCCCGGCGCCGAGTGGCGAGGCCCGGACACGAGGCAGACGGCCCGCGGGGCACTGTGTCCGGTTTGTTGCGATGCGCAATAAACCATAACAATTCGAGACGTAAAAGTCACGTTTCGATCACGCAAGGTTTGAAACAAAATGTTGGCCAGGTTGCCCGAAAGCCGCTCCGGACAAGGCTTTGCGGGCGTCGGGGTCACACGGCCGCAAGCCCCGGCGAGGCCAATGCCTGCCGGCTGCGAGAATCTGGTGCGGATCGGGGCCGGCCGGCAGCCGGCCTTTTTAATACGGTGTTACTTTTTAGCGCCTTCGCTGTACGGATCAAACTTGCCGCTCTTGGCGCCTTCGGAATACGGATCGAACTTCCCGCTCTTCATTCCGCCCTGGCTATATGAGTCGAACGACTTCTGCGCGCCGCCCTGGATCGGCTCCATCTGGTCAGGGCGGGCACCCGGGTTCAGCGAAGTCACGTTGTCGCTTTTTGCGCCATCCGAGTACGGGCTGAATTTGTCCTGCTTGGCGCCATCGGAGTAGGTACTGAACTTGTCTTGCTTGGCGCCGTCGGTGTAAGGATTGAATTTGTCGGCCTTGCCCGTGGTCTGGGCGTGCAGCGTGCCGAATGCGCAGGCCAGGGCCAGGCCGATGGTCAGATAGCTCAGCTTCATGGGATCTCCTCTCGCAGGGGGAAAGGCGCTTGCCTTGCAAAGCGCACGGCAGGCGCCGCTGCCGGCCGACGCGAAGCGCGGGGGGCAACAATCAACGCTAGGTCAGCGGCTGGCACGTGTCAACCGCACCGCAGCGCTGCTGCGGCGCTGCATTGCGCTTACAATGCCACCCAAACGCCACCACGAAGCCACAAGGAATCGACATGCTGCCTCGGCCATCCGACCCCACCGTCAGCCCTGTCCGCCCTGCCCTGCGCGCCGCCGTCAGTGGCGCGCTTGGTGCCGCCCTGCTGTTTGCCGCTGCGGCGCCGGCGCAGGCGTACTTCGACAATTACCTGAGCGGCACCATCATCGGCACGCTCAATGACAAGGAAGGCGCGTCGCTGGCCAAGTCAGTACGCACCGCACTGAACGATACGGCCGACGGCAAGGCCGTTGAATGGACGTTCCCCGCGGCGGGGCGGCGCCAGCAGATCGACGGCACCATCACGCCGATCGAAAGCAAGACCGACAAGGGCCAGCCCTGCCGGCGCCTGAAGTCCGACCTCAAGCGCGGCAGCGCTGAAGAGCACTGGAGCGGCTGGTTCTGCAAGCAGCCCAACGGGCAATGGAAGTCGCGCCACGTGGCTGACTAAGCGGCGCCGAGCGCTTGCGCCGCCGGCGCTCATGCCGCGCGCGACGGCGCGCGATGCGGTCGCGCCGCCGGATCGACCTGCGGCGACCCGGGTTCCTCGTACCACCTGGTCCCGGGCACGTAGACGGTCTTGTCCGGCTGCGCCATGAAATGCGGCGACATGATCTGCACCCCGTGGGTGTTGAACTGGTCCTGGATCGCCGCGTGCAGGGCCGACAGCGCGTAGAAGCGATTGCGCGGATGGTCCAGCGCGCAGAACAACTCGTACTCGACGTAGAAGTCGGACAGCCCCCGCTGCAGCACGAATGAGGTCGGCGACGGCGCAATATGCGCCGCCTCCGCCGCGGCTGCCAGCAGCATCGCATGGACCTGCCGCCAGGGCGTGTCGTAGCCGATCGTGACCGAAGTCGAGATCAGCGCAGCCTGCCAGCCTTCCTGCGCGCGGGGATCACGCACGCTGCCGTGCCGGGTGTAGTTATGGATGGCACTGCCGACCACCACCGCATTGGGCAGCGTCACCTCTTCATTGCGCAGGTTGATCACCTTCACCGAGAGCGCGTCCAGCGAGGCCACGGTGCCCACCGTATCGCCGATGCACACCATGTCGCCGCGCCGCAGCGCGCGCGAATACACCACCACCATGCCGCTCATCAGCTGGTTGACCACATTGGCCGATCCGAGTGTGACCATGAAGCCGAGCAGCACTGACAGCCCCTTGAAGACATCGCTGTCCGAGCCCGGGATATAGGGGTAGGCAAAGGTGAAGCCCAGCGCCCAGATCACCACCGCCGCCAGCCGCCGCGTGGCGCCTGCGGTTTCCGGATGCATGCCGGGCACCGTGATCTGGCCCTTCTGCACCGCCTTGAAGATATTCGACACCAGCCGCTGCACTGCGCGGGTAATCAGCACGATCACCGCCACCGTGACCAGGCCCGGCACCGACGACACCATCGACAGCGCGATCTGTGACAGCAAGCCGACGACAAAGGCGCCCATACGGTCGCCCATGGGCTGGGTCAGCGGAAACTGCTCGAGCGCAAACTCCAGCCAGGCAAAGGCCAGCACCAGCACCAGCCCGATCGCCAGGATCTGCACGATGCGCGCCACCAGCTGGTAGAGCGCGCCGGTCCAGTCGAACTGGCCGCCGACACGCTGCGCCAGGTGGCGCTCCAGTGCCACGTGCAGGCGAGCGCGCAGGGCCACGCCGGCTCGCGCCACGCCCCATGTCAGCGCGGCCAGCACGGCCAGGCCAAGCAGGCTCAGCGCGGCGCCGCGCAGCAGGTTGGGCCAGTGCAGGTGCGCGCGCCGCGCGGCAATGGCCTGGCGCAGGCCCGCCGCGGTGCGCGTTGCGGCAGCCTCAAGCGTAAGGTGATCCTCCGGGGAGAGGTCTTGCGAGGTCAGCGCGAACAAGAGCCGGTCGCCCAGCCGGAAGGCGACCATCGGCGCATCGCCGAACGTGCCGCTGACCTGCCCGAGCGGCAGTGCCAGTTCGCTTTCCGTCAGGTCGTCGAATACCAGCTGCGCGCGCGAGACGCGCATGGCCGGGGTGGCTCCCGCGATCTCGGCGCGCATGGTGGTGATGGGCCGGTCCATCAGGCGCAGCTCGACCGCAGCGCCGCTGCGCACGGCAATCGGAGCCGGCACGGCCGCGGGCTCGGACGCCGGCGCAGCCAGGCTGGCTTGCATCCACAGCGCGCCTATCACCCAGCCCAGTCCCGCCATCCAGAATGCCGTCAATCGCCGCCACCGCCGCCACACCGCTAGCGTTGCCATAAGACCGCTCCCGTCCGAGTTGGCCTGCGCCGGCGCGAGGGCTCCACGCCCTGCCCGGCACAATGCCCGCAAGCATAGCGTGCGGCGGCGCAGGCGCAAAGCCGGCGCGGCGGCAGCCGCCTGCGGCAGCGGACGAAAAAAAAGGAGGCCGAAGCCTCCTGGTTGCGATCCGCCCGGACATGCCCTGCTCTATCCCCCCGGAAGACACGCAACGCGTGCCGCGGGGCTGTCCTGCGCACGGCGGGTCCGCGCCATGCAGGCGCGGCCGGCCATTATCTGCGTGGCGGCATGGCAGTCACGGGCGCAGCCTGCGTCCCCGCTCGCCGGGGAGCCGTGCGCCCGCCGCCATCATCAGCGCGCTCAGGCGCCTTTGTTCTTCGTCGGATCCTTGGCCGCAGGCGCGTGGCTCTTCTTCTTGCTGCTGGTCTTCTTGGCCTTGGCCTTGCTGCTGTCTGCCTTGGCCGGCGCGGCCTTGTCAGTCGACGCTGCCGCCGGCGTGGCCGGGGTGGCAGGCGTCGCCGGAGTAGCCGGCGTCTGCGCCATCGCGCCCGCACCGAACATTGCCATCGACAGCATGACGATCCATTTCTTCATTTCCGTCTCCTCGTTTGCCCTGCGGGTAGGTATGGCAGGGATGCCTGCCATGACGGGCGCTTTTGGCTCGCGCCCTGTCACCAGCATCAACGAGGAAGGTTTGCGCGCCGTTGACCGGGACAAACCCTGATAGGGAGCTGGACCGGCAGCCGTGGGTCGCCGCTCGCCGCCAGGCTTACCGGCACAGCTTGCGCAGCAACTCTCCGGCAATCGTGCCGGGGCCGGCGACCTGGAAGGTGCCGTACTGCGGCGCGCGGATTGTATAGAGCGAGTCGCCGCGCGCAAAGCGCTTGCTGTAGAGCGTCTGCTCGATCACGGCGAACATGGACGTGGCGCAGTTCAGCACCATGCGCTTGAGCGACGAGCGGATCGGCTCGCCGCTGGCAGTGCGGATCACTCCCGACGGCGAATTGCGCATCACCACCACGCCGACTTCGGTGCCCTGGCGGCGCACCGCGGACTGGTCGAAATAGGAAATCACGCCGTTGGCACCCATCAGGGGAAGCCATCGTTGCGGATCGGGGGCGGCGGGATCGGGTGCCGCGACCAGCCGGCAGCCTTCCCTGGGCGTGGACCGGAATACCGTGCCGGTGCCGGCGGCCTGGCACTCGTACAGGCCAGCGGCGGCAGCCGGGCGGGTGGTGCTGGAGGGAACGGGCGACGGTGCCGGCGCGGCGCTGCCTTCGGCATGCGCCAGCGGCGCGGCCAGTCCGAGCAGGCAGCCAGCAAACGTAGCTGCGTGCCTAAAAATGCGGAACATCATGGAATTGCCCTCATATAGACGGGAAAAAGCGATCCGCATTGTCGCACACGAAGCACGCATCCCGGCGCGTTTGCATGCCGAAGATGCGTGCAGGCGGCGACTTTTCAGTCGTGCAGGCGCCGCCAGGCCACCAGGTCCTCGATGGTCAGCACCGGCAACTGATACATCTCGGCAAAGGCCAGCGCCTCCGGCCGGCGTGCCATGGTGCCATCCGGGTTCATCAGCTCGCACAACACCGCGGCCGGCGACAGGCCTGCCATGCGGGCCAGGTCGACCGAGCCCTCGGTATGGCCGCGGCGCACCAGCACGCCGCCGTCGCGCGCCACCAGCGGAAACACATGGCCCGGGCTGACCACCGCATCTGTGCCTGCATCCCCGGCAATGGCGGCGCGGATGGTGGTGATGCGATCGGCGGCGCTGACACCCGTGCTGACACCTTCGCGGGCCTCGATCGATACCGTGAAGGCGGTGCCGTACTGGCTGCGGTTGTGCTCGACCATCGGCCGCAGGCCGAGGCTGCGCACCTTGTCTCCGGTCAGGCACAGGCAAACGATGCCGCTGCATTCGCGGATCATCATCGCCATGTTGGCGTTGGTCAGGCGTTCCGCCGCCAGGATCAGGTCGGCCTCGTTCTCGCGGTCGTCATCGTCGAGCAGCACGACCGGACGGCCTTCGCGCATGGCGTCCAGCGCCTGCGCGATGCGCGCGGCCAGGGAACGTGGGTCGGCACCGGCGGCAAGATCCGCGGACACCTCGGGTGCAACAGCTTCGGTGGAAAGGCTAGGCATGAAACGCTCCTTGTTCAGCATCAATGGGCGTTCCAGGGGAAGGATCAACGGAGTTGCAGCGCCGCACGCCGCGCCTGAAGCGCACGCACGAGCAGCCGCGCGCGGCGCAAGGCAACAGCGAACCGCAAGGCCAGGCAAGGCGCCGGGCCGCGCGGGCAAGCTCCGCCCATCTTCTTTCATCCGGACTATGACCGTCGGCCCTGGCCTCTCACCAGGTCTGCTGACCTCGCACGGGAATGCGAGCGCTCGCGGGCTCGCCGGACACGCACTGCGCGCCGCGGCATACCGCCGGTGGGGACTTTCACCCCGCCCTGAAGACGTAACGAACCGGCGCGGCCTTGTAGCCGGCGCCGGCCCGCGAATGTTAGCACGATTACTTTTTTTCTTTGTCCCAACGCAGAGCGCCGGACGGGCGCTCGACCACGCTTGAACAAATCCGACCATCGCAACGTGGCCTCGCGTGTACTACAAATAAGGCAGGGAGGCAGCGCATGTGCAAGCGGGCGCCCGCCGTGGCGGCCGGCTCATGCCTTGCCGGACAACAACGCAGCACCTCTTCATCCGTGCTTCCCATGCGCCGACACGAACAAGAAGCCAGACAAGACCGCCGTGTGAGTTGTTCCTCGTTCCATCCACCCCCGCCCTGCCGGCATGCGTGGCAACAGCGGGTGCGCCGCACCGTCGCCGCGGGCCTGCTTGCCCTGCCCTTGTGCCTGGCAGCGACGGCACGCGCCGCGCCTGCCGTGCAGCTTGGCTACGGCTTCGACGATGGCCACGACGTGCAGAAGGCGGAGGTCGCCATGTTGTGGGATTCGGGATTTGCGTGGGGCAACCCGCAAGGCTGGCAGGTCGACCTGCAATGGGAGGTCAACGTTGCGCGCTGGCGCAGCAGCAGCGACAACCAACCCAACGACCTATGGGAGTTTGGTGCATCGCCGGTGGTGCGGATCGCATGGTGGCGCCACACCTGGGTGCCCTTCCTCGAGCTGTCGGTCGGGCCGCGCCTGCTGACCAGCACGCACACCTCGGCCAACCACGACATTTCCACCGCCTTCCAGTTCTCGGAGTACGCCGGGATCGGCTTGACGGTGGGCAAGGACCGGCGCTTTACCGCGGGCTACCGCTTCCAGCACCTGTCCAATGGCGGCATCAAGGACCCCAATCCCGGCACCACCTTCCACGTCATTTACCTGCGCTACCGCTTCTGACGGCGGCCGCTGCAGCCCCGGCCTGCGCTTCAAACAGGGTGCGGGTGGCGTCGTCAGCCGGGAAGAAGCACTCGATGCGCAACTCCTGCAGCGTGATGTCCTGTGGAATGCCGAGCGTGGTCAGGGTCGAGAACAGCGACGCGCGGAACGCGCCCGCATGCAGCACCACCGGCAGCAATGGCGCCGGCGGGCCATCGGTGCCGTCGTCCTCGGGCAGCAGCGCGCCGCCCGGCCCGACCATGTCAGGATGCCAGGCGGCGATGCGCCCGAAGATCTCGCGCGCGGTCTGGTCGTGGGCCTGTACCTGCAGCTCCTGCCACACGCGCCGCAACAGGTAGCGCCCGACCTGGCGCGCGTTTTCGATTACCGGCCACAGGCCCTCCGGATCAAACACGGTCAGCATCAGGTTGATCCTGTGGCTGCCTTCCGTGAGCGATGCCGGCGCGCGCCCGCCCAGCAGGGTCTCGAGCATGCGCCGGTAGGCCGGGTTGGCATCCACCAGGTTCCAGAAACGGTCCAGCACCACGGCGGGGTACGGCTCCTGCTTGGCCAGGATCAGCGCGATCGCCTGCTGCGCCATCTGCAGCGGCGGCGAAGCCAGCGCGTGTTCGCTGTAGGCCGGGGCAAAGCCGCCGGCCAGCAGCAGCCGGTTGCGCTGGCGCAGCGGCACGCCCAGGCGCTCGGCCAGCGCCAGCACCATTTCACGGCTGGGGCGGGCGCGGCCGGATTCCAGGAAGGAGATGTGGCGCTGCGACACCCCGGCGGCCAGCGACAGCGCCAGCTGACTGTAGCCGCGCCTGCTGCGCCAGTAGCGCAGCAGGCCGGGGAAGTCGAGGGTAGCCTCCGAGGCTGGGGTCAGCGTGTCCATGGCATGCATTACAGCATGCACCGCGGCGTATGACCATTACCTTGCAGGTAATGGCTCCGATTCAGTCATCGCCTGCGGAGCGCCGGGCCCCGCCGCGCGCACCGCGTCGATCAGCAGGCGCATGGCCGGCGTCGCGGCCCGCCGCCGGCGCAGCAAAATCCCATAGGGGACCAGCCGCCCGCGCATCGCCACCGGCAGGACCGCCAGCGCACCCAGGGCGACGAAGTACTCCGCGATCGCGCCCGGCACGACGGCAATGCGGTCGCTATCCGCCAGCAGCGGCAGCGTGCCCATGATCGACGAGGTCTCGATGATGTCTTCCGGCAGCGGCACGCGGTTGTCGCGGAAGGTCTGGTCGATGATCTGCCACATCGGCACCGCCGCTGGCGGGATGATCCAGGGATAGCCGGCCAGGGAAGCCAGCTTGACGCCGCGCTTGCCTGCCTGCGGATGGCCGGCGCGCGCCACGATGGCCAGCGACTCTTCGAACAGTGGCTCGAAGTCGAGATCGTCGGCCACCGTGCCTTCGGGAATGCGTCCGATCACCACGTCCAGCGCATCCTGCCGCAGCGCCTGTACCAGCACGTCGCTGGTATCGACCTGCATCACGATATGCAAACGCGGATAGCGCGCCTTGAGCGCGTTGATGACGGCCGACAGAACGGAAGGCACCGGGGCCAGGATCGAGCCGAGCCGCACCTTGCCCACCTCGCCCGCGGCGATGGCGGCAAATTCATCGTGCAGGGCATCCAGGTCGGCCAGCACCACGCGCGCATAGCGGATCAGCGCCTCGCCGAACACCGTCGGCTCGATGCCGCGCGCATGCCGCGTGAACAGCAACGTGCCGACCACGCTCTCGAGCTCGTGCAATGCCTTGGTGACGGCTGGCTGGGACAGCGCCATCTGTGCCGCGGCGCGCCGCAGCGAGCGGTGCTCGGCAAGGGCCAGGGCCAGGCGCAGATGCCGCATATGCAGGCGTTTGCGCAGGGTGGCGGCACTGGAGAGGGTGGCTGGGAGGTCTGGCATGGTGGCCGGGCTGCGGCGAAGATTGGACTTATAGCATGCTTGTGCTTGCCGCTGGTTCTAGGCCAGCTCGGACGGCCTTGGAACATTGATCCGATAGAACCTGACCGCATTGCCAGCCAGCACGCGCTGCCTGGCCGCGGTGTCCGGCAGCGCCTCGCACACGGTGCCGAGGATCGTGCCCAAGTCCGCGCTCAGGCCCGACACCGGCAGGTTGCTGCCGAACATCGCCCGCTCATGCCCGAATATCGCCAGCACCTCGCGCACGATGCGGCGGTTGCCCTGCGCATCCCAGCGCCCGCCGGCCAGCCCGAACTCCGACAGCTTGACCGACACATTGGCGCAGGCAGCCAACGCCTCCATGCCGGCGCGCCAACTGGCCAGGCCCTCCTCCGAGCGGTCCAGCGGCAGGCCCGCGTGATTGAGCGCGATCGGCACACCCGGCAAGGCGGCCGCCACCCGCGCCGCCTCGCGCAAATGCCAGAACGGTACCCGCAGATCCCACGACAAGCCATGGCGTTCCAGCCGCGCCAGGTCATCCAGCCAGGCCTGGTCCTGCATCGACCCGGGCCGCCCTGCCACCGACTCGCCCGGCGCCGACGCCGTCAGCGGTTTGCACCGGATCCCCCTGACCCGCGCGAAACCGGCCTGGCGCGCCAGCAGCTCCGCGCATCCTGGAGTGCCGAACGGCGCGTAGGCCACCACCGCGGCAGCCATGCCGGGGCGCCAGGCCTGGCCGTGCAGCCACGCGGTCTCGTCGACGGCTTCGCGGCGGTCGCGTTCGGCCTCTACGTGCACAGTGGCCAGCACTGTGACGGCGCTAGTGTCATGCGCGTACTGCGCCTCAAGGTAATCGCTGCGCAGGGCCTGGTAATCGCCGAGAAAGAAGCTCTGCGGCCGGTATTCGTCCTGCAGCCAGGGATAGCGGCCGCGCCCGAGTTGCCACAGGTGGTGGTGGGCGTCGACGATGGCCAGGCCTGCGGGCAGCGCGGCAGTTGTTACCCTGCTCATCGGCACCGCCTCGGCAGCGTGGCGGCCAGGGCGCCGGCCAGCACCAGCGCGGCGACCAGCAGGTAGACACCGGCACCCGCGCTGACGCGCTCGATCAGCACGCCCGCGGCATAGGGGCCGCAGAATCCGCCCAGGTTGCCGAGCGCATTGATCACGCCGCGCGCCACGCCCGCGTGCTCGGCGGCCAGCAGCCGCGGTGGCAAGGTCCAGAACACCCCCGCGGCGGACTGGAGGAAGAAGCCACTGCCGACCAGCAGGCCATAGGACAGCCAGGTATTGTCGTGCCACCAGACCGAACCGGCCAGGCAGGCGGCGAAACCCAGCAGCGGCCAGACCACGAAGACCTTGCGCCGGCCGGTGCGGTCGGACAGCGAGGAGATCGCGAGGATGCCGGCCATGGTGCCCAGGTAGGGCAGCACGGCCAGCATGCCGACCTGCCCCATGCCACCTCCGGTCAGGCCCTTGAGGATGGTGGGCAGCCACAGCGTGTAGCCGTAGATCCCCATCTGGTAGAGAAAATTGACGGCGATCAGACGCCAGATCACGTCCTGCGACAGGATGCGCGCCAACACCGCCCGCGTGCCGCCCGCGCCCTGCACCACGTTCGCGCCAGCGGCGGCTGCCTGCTGCTCTTCCTCGCGCAGGCGGGCCAGCAGATAAGCCTTCTCTTCGGCCGAAATCCAGCGCGCCTGCTCGGGCCGGTCACTGGCCAGTTTCCACCACACGCCGAGGCAGGCCAGCGAAATCAGGCCTTCCACGATAAACAGCCAGCGCCAGTCGAGCGCCGCGATCACCAGCCCCGACAGCGGCGCGGTGATGATGCCGGCGATCGGCACGAACAGGATCACCAGGGCGTTGGCGCGCCCGCGTTCGTGGTCGGGGAACCAGTTGCCGACCATGGTCAGCACCACCGGCAGCATGCCGCCCTCGGCCACCCCCAGCGCAAAGCGCAGAACCAGCAGTTCGGTCTCGTTGCGCACCAGGCCGGTCAGCACGGAAATGACGGCCCAGGCCAGCATCGACCAGGCGATGAAGTTGCGCCCGCTGCCGCGCACGGCCAGCTTGCCGCCGGGAATCTGCAGGAACAGATAGCCGACAAAGAAAATGCCGCCGGCCAGGCCGGCCATGCTGGCGCCGATACCAAGCGCGTCGCCCATCCCGCCCGGCATGGCGAAGGCGATATTGACGCGATCCATGTACGAGACGATGCAGACCATCAGGATCGGCGGGATGATGCGCCACCAGCGCTGGGCGGGGATGCCGGTGGCAACGGTGAGAGGTGTCGCGTCGATGGCGACGGACGTGCCGGCGCCGGCTTGGTCCAAGCCTTTCATACTCTGTCTCCGTATGGATTTCCGGGTATAGGCCGCTGGCATCTGCGCTGCCTTCGCGGCCTTGAACGCCCGCTGACTACCGCGGCGGCAAGGCCAGGATGGCAAGACCGTCCGGTTCCTTGCCGGTGGTGAAGGCATGGCGCAGGGTCAGGCCAGGCAGGTCAAGCTGGCCGACGGTGTGGTCGTTGAGCGCGATATAGGCGCGGCTCGGGTCAGCCGGATGGAAGGCGAGCGCGATCGGCTTGGCGCCGGTGTCGACCCGGCCGGTTTCGGCGAGCGTGTCGGGGTCGAAAATGCGGATGCTGCGCTCGCCGTAGTTGAGCACGAACAGGCGGTCGTCCGGCGACCAGTAGATGCGGGTGGGATCCTCGCCGGTCGGCACCGTGCGCACCGCTTCCATCGTGCACGCGTCCAGCCGGGTCAGACTGTGATCGTCGCGGCTGGCGACGTAGAGCGCCGCTTCGTCGCGGCTCAGGCAGCAGCCCTCGGGGCGCCTGCCGGCGTACGCCGCGCGCGGAGTGCGGGTGGCATCGTAGGGGTGGACCAGCGTCACGGTATGCGACAGCAGGTTGGTCACGTAGGCACGCTCACCATCGGCCGACAGTACGAACAGATGGCTCTTGACCCCGCCCGCGGGCACGGCGCGGTCCGGGACTGGGCGCTCCAGCGGCGCTTCGAACACCAGCAGCATATTGTCGCGCTCGCTCAGCGCGTAGACGCGTCCTTGCCGGTCGATCTGCAGGCCATGGATACGGTGATAGGGCGAGCAATCGAGCTGAGCCCTGACAACGCCGCGCATCAGGTCGACCGCGATCACCGCGGCGCCGCCGTCGCCGGCGTGCGCGAAGGTCTGCACGCCATAGTGGCCGACGTAGCCGCACAGGCGCTCGCGGTCCACCACGAATTCATGCGGATAGTCAGGCAACTGCACACTGAAGCAGCGCTCGCCGCCATCCAGTTCGTAAGCGCTGAAGCTATGGCCGAATTTCTCCACCAGCACGGCCGTCCATTGGCTGTCCATTCTGTCTCCTTGTGATTCGCACGCCTGTAGGCTCCAGGCTGTTCGGAAGGCGGCACAGGTGCTGCCATGGACGGAAGTCTGGCGCAGCCAACGATAACTATCTATTGAATATTAGGTATCGAGCTATCTCCATTAGTTATCGCCACGCCAGGCGAAGGCGCCACCATCACCTGCACCGGGGAACCGCCGAGCCGTCATGCGCGGATGGTATGCTTGGTGCTTTCAACTCACACGCATAGGGCGCGCACCCTGATGGAAATTGCCATACTGCTGGCGCTGATTCTGCTCAACGGCCTGTTCGCGATGTCCGAGATCGCGTTGGTCACGGCCCGCAAGGCACGTCTGCAGCGCCAGATCGAGAACGGTGACCGCGGCGCGATTGCCGCGGTCCAGCTGGGCGAGGATCCTACGCGCTTCCTGTCCACGGTGCAGATCGGCATCACGTCGATCGGCGTGCTCAATGGCGTGGTCGGCGAATCCACGCTGGCGCAGCCGCTGGGCCTCTGGCTGCAAGGCTTCGGCTTGTCGCCGAACACCTCCGGCTATGTGGCGACCGCCATCGTGGTGGCCGGCCTGACCTACTTTTCCATCGTGCTGGGCGAACTGGTGCCCAAGCGCCTGGGCCAGATGGCCCCCGAAGCCATCGCGCGGCTGGTGGCGCGCCCGATCGGCTGGCTGGCCGTGGCCTCCACCCCGTTCGTCAAGCTGCTGTCCAGCTCAACGCGGCTGGTGCTGCGGCTGCTCGGCACCAAAGTCGACCGCGGCCCGGGTGTGACCGAGGAAGAAATCCACGCGCTGCTGGTCGAGGGTTCCGAAGCCGGCGTGATCGAACAGCACGAGCACACCATGGTGCGCAACGTGTTCCGGCTGGACGACCGCCAACTGGCATCGCTGATGGTGCCGCGCGGCGATGTCGTGTACCTGGACGTCGAAGAGACGCTCGATGAAAACCTGCACCGCATCGAGGAATCCGACCACTCGCGCTTTCCGGTCGTGCGCGGCGGCATGCACGACATCATCGGCGTGGTCAGCGCGCGCCAGTTGCTGGCGCGCCGGCTGCGCGGCGAAGAAGCCGACCTGAAGGCCGCGGCGCAGCCCGCGGTGTTCGTGCCCGAGAGCGTGACCGGCATGGAACTGCTGGAGAATTTCCGCGGCTCCGGCGGCCAGATGGCCTTTGTCATCGACGAGTACGGCGAAGTGCTGGGCCTGGTCACGCTGCAGGACCTGATCGAGGCCATCACCGGCGAATTCAAGGCCGACGCCGCCGGCGAGGAATGGGCAGTGCAGCGCGACGACGGCTCGTGGCTGCTCGACGGCCTGATCCCGATCCCGGAACTGAAGGACCGCATCGGCCTGCGCCAGGTGCCGGAGGAAGAAAAAGAGCGCTACCACACCCTGTCCGGCATGCTGCTCCTGCTGCTGGGCCGCCTGCCGCAGATCGCCGACAGCGTGCAATGGGGCGACTGGCGCTTCGAGATCGTCGACATGGACGGCAAACGCATCGACAAGGTGCTGGCCTCGCGCCTGCCCCCGCAGGAAGGACCTGAGGAAGAGACCACCGGCTGATCAGGCCAGCCCATCCGCCGATGCCCTGATTCCGGCAGTGGCGTCAATCCTGGATCACAGCCGATGACGGCCATATTGATCCATATCAAGTTGCAGGTTGCGACCAAGTCACCTTGGCGCAATTTGCAATGTTCCGCCCCCTCCCCTTCGCTTATGATCGGCCTGTGCGGCCCGCATGCGGCCGTGGCAGGCTGGATCACCAAGGCCTGACGACAAGCGCCGGCGGCCGCCCCAGCGGCCAGCCGAACGACCAAATCCGCTACCGGGGAGACGCGGACATCGCGAGGCCATCAACCGGCTGTCCGCAAGACCATCCATGCATCCTGATGCCGATGACATCGCCGCGCCAGCGGCCGCGGGCGCGATACAGCCTTCCGCCCTGGTGTCCGCGCTTGCCGCACGCCGCTCCGGCACCGGGCAGCCGGCGACCATCCTCTCGATCCGCCTGGACCGGTTTGCCAGCGCCTGCGAAACCCTGGGCCCCCGGCGCGCGGCCAGGCTGCAGGCCATCGTGCAGGCACGCATCGCCTGCCTGCTGCCGCCCGGCGCCATCATGCACTGGATGGCGCCGGCAGACCTGGTGGTCATTACCGCGCTGCCGGACGGCGTGCCCGACCCCGGCCCGGTGGCCAGCCGGCTGGCCGACGAGCTGTCCCGGCCGTTCGCGCTGGAGGGCTTCGAGCTGTTTATTTCGTGCAGCATCGGCGTGGCCACCGACCATCCGGATATCCCGGCTGAACGCAGCCTGCAGCAGGCCCTGGACGCCATGCTGCAAGTCGACCGACGGGGGGGCGACGGCCTGGCACGCGCCGACAAGCCCGCCACACCGCCGACCGCGCCCCTGCTGGCTGCCCTGCCCGACGCACTGGAGCGCGGCGAGCTGAGCCTGCAGCTGCAGCCGCGCGCCGACTTCGCCAGCGCCGTTGTCAGCGGCTACACCGTGCGGCTGCGCTGGCATCATGCGGCGCTGGGACGCGTGGCGCCGCAGGATTTCTTGCCGGCGGTGGAGTCGCTGGGGCTGGTCGGCCGGATTGGCAGCTGGCTGCTGGAAAGCGTGCTGCCACTGGTACGCGCCGCCGAAAACGTGGCCCCGCTGCAATTCACCCTGCTGGCCTCCAGCGCGCAGCTGCACCGCCCGCAGATGGTGGAGGCGCTGGCCCATGCCCTCGACGCGGGCGGCATCGCGCCGAACCGCCTGTGCATTGAAGTGTCGGCCAGCGCCGTGCCGGCCGACCCCGACATCATTGCCCGCTTTGCCGCGCTGCGCGGGCGCGGGCTGCAACTGGCACTCGGCGATTTCGACGACAGCCCGGGCTGCCGCCGCTTGCTGACGGCGCTGCACCCGGACAGCGTCACGCTGGACGCGCGCCGGCTGGGCCATGCACCCCGGGCCGGCGAATCCGCCAACCGTGCCGAGAGCCTGCGCGCCGCCTGCAGGCTGGCCCGCAGCGCCGGCGTGTCGGTCTGTGCCAAAGGGATCGAGACCCGCCAGCAGCTCGAGGCGGTGCGGGCCTGGGGCTGCCACAGCGTGCAGGGCTACCTGCTGGCGCAGCCATTCCCCGCGACCTGGCTGCTCCAGACCCATGCGGCAATCCAGCAGCGCGCCCGAGAGCTGCTGGGGCCCCACGCCTGAGTACCGGCTGGCGTTGCGGGCCGTTGCACGATTTACAAATTGGCACATACCAGATGGCAAACCCGCTCACAGCAGCGGTAAAATCGGCGCAAATCCCTCAATCCCTGAATCTCTCGATTCTTAAAATCCTCAAAAGGAGCCCGGCGTGAAGAAAGGTTGGATCTGGTGCGTTTTGTTTGCCACCCTGTTGGCTGGCTGCAACACGATGGCGGGGCTCGGCCAGGACATTCAGCGCGGTGGCCAGAAGCTCGAAAGCTCGGCGGACCGTCACAAGTAAGCCGCCAGCCCCCCAAGTCTGATGCGGCCCGGACCGCGTCGATATGAAAACGGCACGCCGCATGGCGTGCCGTTTCTCTTTGCGCTGCCGCTGCTCAGCGCTTGTTGCGCAATGCCCTGGCCTGCTCGGCCAGCGTGCGGATGCGGCCCCAGTCGCCGCTGGCGACCGCGTCCTTGGGCACCACCCACGAACCGCCCACGCACACCACGTTCGGCAGCGCCAGGTAGGTCGGCGCCAGCGCGGCGTCGATGCCGCCGGTCGGGCAGAAGCGCAGCTGCGGCAGCGGGCCGCCCAGCGACTTCAGCATCGGCACGCCGCCCGCTGCCTGCGCCGGGAAGAACTTGAGGAAGGTGAAGCCGGCTTCCAGCGCCGCCATCGCCTCACTCGCAGTGGCCACGCCCGGCAGCAGCGAGATGCCGGCGCCCTGCGCGCCCTCGGCCAGCGCCGGGGTCAGGCCCGGCGAGACGGCAAACTGCGCTCCCGCATCGCGCACGGCGTGCAGCTGCTCGACGTTCAGCACCGTGCCGGCACCGACGCAGGCCTGCGGCAAGGCTGCCGCCACCGCCTTGATCGCTTCCAGTGCCGCCGGCGTACGCAGCGTGATCTCAAGCAGCGGCAAGCCGCCGGTGACCAGTGCCTCGCTGACGTGCAGGGCCTCGTCGACCGAGTGGAATTCCAGCACCGGGATCACCGGCACGTCGGCAAGGCGTTGAAGCAGCGGGGAAGTCTGGTTTTGCATGGCTGTCTCGGAATAGGAAGTGCAGAAGCAGGGTTTCAGGGAAGCAGGAGTTCAGGCCAACGGGATCATGCGATCACCGACACCGACTGCGCCAGCCGGCCCAGCACGGTCTGGGCGTCGGGGATCGGCGCCACCGCGCCGTAACCGGTGGTAGACAGCGCCGCCGCCACGTTGGCATAGCGCGCCGCCTCGAACGGATCGGCACCCGCGGCCAGGCGCGCAACAAAGCTGCCGCCGAAGCAGTCGCCCGCGCCGGTGGCATCGACCGGCTCGACCGGATAAGGCGGCACCAGCGCACGCGACTCTGGCGTGGCCACATAGGAGCCCTCTTCGCCCAGCTTCAGCGCGACCAGGCCGATGCCGCAGCCCAGCAGGTAGTCGACGATGGCGTCGCGGTCGTCCAGCCCGGTCAGCACGGTGATGTCATCCCAGCTGGGCAGGCACACGTCGGTCAGCATGAGGGCCTCGCGCATGATGCCGCGCGCGCGCGCCAGCGACCACAGCCGCAGCCGCAGGTTGGTGTCCAGCGTGACCTTGGTGCCGGCCTTGCGCGCATGCTCCATCGCGTCCAGCCCGGCATCGCAGGCGCTGGTGCTGATGGCCAGGCTGATGCCCGACAGGTGCAGGTAGCGCGCCGCGGCGATCGCGCCCAGCGGCAGATGCTCATGCTGGTAGCGGCTGGCGGCAGAGCCTTCGCGCAGGTAGTCGAAGCGGTGGCCGTGGTTGTCGTGCGAGACAAAATAGACCCCGGTAGGCGCGCTCGGGTCGACGCGCACATGGCGGGTATCGACCCGCTCCTGCGTCCACAGCGCGCGCAAGCGCTCGCCGAAGGTGTCGGCGCCGACCGCGCAGATATAGCCGGTGCTGGCGCCCTGGCGCGCAGCGGCAATGCAGAAGTTGGAAGTGTCGCCGCCAAAGCCTTGCAGGTAGCGCGACGGATCGTCGGGCTGCTGGTTGAACTCCACCAGCGGTTCGCCGTAGGCCAGGATGTCGATGCTCATGGGGCCGTCTGCCTCAGAAGAAGGTTTGCACGATGTCGATCACGCGCATGTCGCGGTCCAGCACCGGGATATGGCGCCACTTGTCGAAAGTCAGGCACGGGTGCGAGATATCGAAAGCGATCATGTCGCCGACCTGAACGTCGTCGCCCGGCTTGACCTGCAGGTAGGCGTGCTGGTCCATCATGCCGGTGACCTCCCAGTGCGCGGGCACGTCCACCGGCGCCTCGGTGCCGGGCCGGTACAGCCGCGCCGGGATTGGCATGCCGGCGTCGAAGGCCGCATCGCGCTTGCCCATGCCGATGATGACGCGGTCCGGTTCGGGGATCGACTGCACATAGGCCCACAGCTGCAGCGCCGGCAGCAGGCCCTCGCGCATCTTCTGCGCGACCGGGTTGCTGGCCAGGATGCGCTGCTGCGCGGCGCGGTAGATGCCTACGTCATGCGTCAGGTAGCAGCCCGGGCGCAGCACGATGTCGATCGGCGCGCCGATCTCGGTGCGCGCGAATTCCTCGGCCACCACGTCGTACCAGGCCGAGCCCGCGCCCGACATCACTACCGGGCTGCGGCCGAAGCGGCCTTCCTGTGCCAGCTGCCGCGTCACCGCCACGGTGCGTTGCAGGAACTTGCGGATATCGGCTTCTTCCTTGAGCACGCCTTCATAGATCTCGACGCCGGCCAGCGACAGCGCCTGCGGCCAGCGCGCCAGCGCGTCCAGCACGGCCTGCTGCTGCGCAACGTCGCGTACGCCGGTGCGCCCGCCTTCCACGCCCAGTTCCAGCAGCACCTGCAGCTTCTGGCCGCGCTCCTGGAAGAACTTGCCGAGCTGGTCGACCAGCGCGGCCGAGTCCACCAGCGCGAAGAATTCGAAATCCGGATCGCGCAGCAGGTCAGCGATGATTTCCATATTGCGCCGGCCCACCAGCTGGTTGGCCATCAGCACGCGCTTGACGCCGTGCGCATGCGCGGCAGCGGTCTGGTGCGCGGTGGCCAGCGTGATGCCCCACGCGCCGGCGCCGAGCTGGCGCGCAAACAGCTTGGGCGCCATGGTGGTCTTGCCATGCGGCGCAAGCTGCACGCCGTACTCGTTCATGAAGCGGCGCATCCACTCCAGGTTGTGCGCAAGCCGGTCTTCATAGAGCACCGCGGCCGGCAGGCTCAACTCTTCCTGCAACAGGTTCCAGCCGGTCTGGCCGGCCGCATCCGGGGCGATCGGGGCTTCCATCCGGCCCAGCGCCTTGTTGAGCGGATCGATCACGCCGGCCTGATACTTTATTTCATGCATGCTTGTCATCACCCTGAAAAAATCTGATTGACGTAATGATAGCCCTGAAAATAAGATATTTCATCCTTGTTATAAAGTAACACGCAGATGCCCGGAAGGGCTAGCCGGGACCACGCGACTGGCATCCGCCACGTGCGCCAATCACTGTTATAGCCCCTGCCCGCGGACACTGCAGCTTCCGTCACATTTCGATCCAACCCGTCTTCACACCAGACCTGCCGCCCATGACCGCGCCCTTCGACATCCTGACCCGCATCGCCGAGCGCGGCCCCGCGCTGCGCCTGGCCGAGCAGAAGGTGGCGCAGGTGGTGCTGGAAGACCTGGCCGGCGCGGCCGCCGCCAGCATCAATGAGCTGGCGCGCAAGGCCGGCGTCAGCGAGGCCAGCGTGACGCGCTTTGCCAAGGCCATCGGCTGCCGCGACGTGCGCGACCTGAAGTTGCGCCTGGCGCAGGCCACCGCGGTGGGTGCGCGCTTCCTGCAGCCCGGCAGCGTTCCCGCCGGTGAAGCCACCCCGGCCACGCTCGCTGACAGCATCCACGCCGACATCCTCACCGCGCTCGAAGTCAACCGCGGCATGATGGATGCGCAGCGCATCGAACAGGCCGCGCGCCTGTTGCTTGGCGCACGCATGGTCTACGCTTTTGGCATGGGCGGCGGCTCGTCGTTCATGGCCGACGAGGCGCGCCATCGCCTGGCGCGCCTGGGCCAGCCGGTGGCGAGCTACCAGGACGCCCTGCTGCAGAAGATGGTGGCGGCCACGCTGGGCCGCGACGACGTGGTGCTGGCCTTCTCGGCCAGCGGCCGCGTGCCGGAGATGCTGGCCAGCTGCGATATCGCGCGCGAGTACGGTGCCCGCCTGGTGGCCGTGACCGCGCTGGGCTCGCCGCTGGCCGCGCGTGCCGACGTGCTGCTGCCGGTGCGCACGCTGGAGACGGATTTCATTTTCAAGCCGTCGGCATCGCGCTACGCCATGCTGATGGTGCTGGACGTGCTGGCCACACAATGCGCGCTGTTGCAGCCGGACCAGAGCAAGGAGCGCCTGCGCCGGCTCAAGTACGTGCTGGACACCCACCGCGGTGAAAGCGGCCCCGCCAGGGGCCCCGACAGCCGCCAGCCGCTGGGAGACTGACCATGCCACACCTGTTCGATACCCTGATCCGCTGCGTCACCCTGATCGACGGCTCCGGCGCCGCCGCGCGCCTGGCCGACGTGGCCCTGCGCGACGGCCGCATCGCCCGCCTCGATGAAGCCGGCGCGATCGATCCCGACGCCGCCTCGCATGTAGTCGAAGGCGACGGCCTGGTCCTTGCACCGGGCTTTATCGACGTGCATACGCACGACGACACCAACGTGGTGCGCCAGCCCGAGATGACGCCCAAGCTGTCGCAGGGCGTGACCACGGTGGTGGTCGGCAACTGCGGCATCAGCGCCGCGCCGGTGACGCTGGCGGGCGAGCCGCCCGACCCGATGAACCTGCTCGGCCATGCCGACGCCTTCCGCTACCCGGATTTCAAAAGCTACGTCGATGCGGTGGAAGCCGCGCAGCCCGCGGTCAACGTTGCCGCGCTGGTCGGCCATACCGCGCTGCGCAGCAACCATATGGACCGCTTCGACCGCGCCGCCACGCCGGAAGAAATCGCGGCAATGCGCGCACAGCTGGAAGAAGCGCTGCAGCACGGCGCGCTGGGCCTGTCCACGGGCCTGGCCTACGCCAATGCCTTCAGCGCGCCGACCGATGAGGTGCTGGCGCTGGCCGAACCGCTGGCCAAGGCCGGCGCGCTCTACGCCACCCACCTGCGCAGCGAGTTCGCCGAGATCCTCGACGCCATGGACGAGGCCTTCCGCATCGGCCGCCATGCGCGCGTGCCGGTGGTGATCTCGCACCTGAAATGCGCGGGCGTGGCCAACTGGGGCCGCAGCACCGAGGTGCTGGACGCACTCGACGGCGCGCAGCGCTGGCAGCCGGTGGGCTGCGACTGCTACCCCTACACCGCCAGCTCCTCCACGCTGGACCTGAAGCAGGTCACCAGCGACTTCGACATCATGGTGACCTGGTCCGAAGGCGCGCCCGAAATGAGCGGCCGCCTGCTGGCCGATATCGCCGCCGAATGGCAGGTCGACCTGCACGAAGCCGCGCGCCGGCTGATGCCCGCGGGCGCGGTCTACCACTGCATGGAAGACGCCGACGTCGACCGCATTCTGAGCCATCCGGCCACGGTGGTCGGCTCGGACGGGCTGCCCAACGACCCGCTGCCGCATCCACGCCTGTGGGGCGCCTTCCCGCGCGTGCTGGGCCACTACGCCCGCGACCGCGAGCTGTTCCCGCTGACGGTGGCCGTCAACAAGATGACCGGCATGTCCGCCGAGCGCTTCGGGCTGCAGGAGCGCGGCTTCGTGCGCGAAGGCTACTGGGCCGACCTGGTGCTGTTCGACGCCACCACCATCCGCGATGCGGCCAGCTTTACCGATCCCATGCAACCGGCCGAGGGCATTGCCGCGGTCTGGGTCAACGGCGAGCTGTCATGGCAGCAGCGCCAGACCACCGGCGTGCGCGCCGGCCGTTTCCTGCCGCGAGGCTCGCGGCCTGAGTTCGGCGCCGCCTGACCGGCGCGCTGCCCTCCTTCCTTCCCATATCCAACACATCCCAGGAGTACCCATGGACATCAAACGATTCGGCGTCGAAGGCGGCACCGGTACCGGCGGCCAGCACATGCCCTTTGCCCGCGCGGTCGCGGCCGATGGCTGGCTCTACGTCTCCGGCCAGGTGCCGATGGTCAACGGCGAGGTCATCGACGGCGGCATCGTGCCCCAGACCCACCAGGCCATCAAGAACGTGCTGGCCATCCTGGCCGAGGCCGGCTACGGCCCCGAGCACGTCGTGCGTTGCGGCGTCTGGCTGGACGACACGCGCGACTTCGCCTCGTTCAACAAGATCTTCAAGGAATACTTCGGCGCCAACCCGCCCGCGCGCGCCTGCGTGCAGTCGAGCATGGTGGTGGACTGCAAGGTCGAAGTGGACTGCATCGCCTACAAGAAGCCGGCGGCCTGAGCCTGCTGCCTGCGGATTGTGTACTCCCCTCTCCCAACCGCGGAAGAGGGGAAAAACTAAAAACTAACCCCTGCCGCCACAAGCGGCCTTTTTTCCACACAAGGAGACCATATGGGTGCCGTCACCGGAACCACGCTCTTGGTGTATGCGCTGATCGCAGTGATCGCACTGGTGGTGCTGATCGCGCGCTTCAAGCTCAACCCCTTCATTACCCTCGTGGTCGTTTCGGTGCTGCTCGGCTTTGCCGTTGGCATGCCGATGGGCGACATCGTCAAGTCCTTTGAAGCCGGTGTCGGCGGCACGCTGGGCCATATCGCGCTGGTGGTCGGCCTTGGCACCATGCTCGGCAAGATGATGGCCGAGTCCGGCGGCGCGGAGCGCATCGCGAACACACTGATCGATTTCTTCGGCGCGAAGAACGTGCATTGGGCGATGGCCACCATCGCCTTTATCGTCGGCCTGCCGGTGTTCTTTGAAGTGGGCTTCGTGCTGCTGGTGCCGATCGCCTTCAACGTGGCCAAGCGCACCGGCACATCGATGGTGCTGGTCGGCATCCCGATGGTGGCCGGCCTGTCCGTGGTGCACGGCCTGATTCCGCCCCACCCGGCCGCACTGCTGGCGGTGACCGCCTATGGCGCCGACATCGGCAAGACCATCATGTACGCGCTGATCGTTGGCATTCCCACCGCAGCCCTCGCCGGCCCGCTGTTCGCCAAGCTGATGGACCGCTACGTCAAGCTGCCCGAGATCAACCCGCTGGCGGACCAGTTCACCGAAGAGGATGAGCGCGTCAAGGCATCGCACGAGTTGCCGGGCTTCGGCATCACGGTGTTCACCATCCTGCTGCCCGTGATCCTGATGCTGATCGGCAGCTGGGCCGACCTGTTCACCACGCCCAAGACCTTTGCCAACGACTTCCTGAAGCTGATCGGCAACTCGGTGATGGCGCTGCTGATCGCCGCGCTGGTGAGCTTCTACACCTTCGGCAAGGCGCGCGGCTTCAACCGCGAGACCATCCTCAAGTTCACCAACGAGTGCGTGGCGCCCACCGCCATCATCACGCTCGTCGTCGGTGCCGGCGGTGGCTTTGGCCGCATCCTGCGCGACTCGGGCATCTCCAACGCCATCGTCGACGTCGCCACCGGCGCCAACGTGTCGGTGCTGGTGCTGGGCTGGCTGGTGGCGGTGATGATCCGCATCGCCACGGGCTCGGCCACGGTGGCCATGACCACCGCCGCGGGCATCGTCGCGCCGATCGCCGCCAGCGTACCGGGCACCCGCCCGGAACTGCTGGTGCTGACCACCGGCGCCGGCTCGCTGATCCTGTCGCACGTGAACGACGGCGGCTTCTGGCTGGTCAAGGAGTACTTCAACATGACCGTGACCCAGACTTTCCAGACCTGGTCGGTCTGCGAGACCATCATCTCCGTGGTGGCGCTGCTGCTGACGCTGGGCCTGGCCACGCTGATCTGAGCGTTACCTCCCGCGCCCCCGCCCCGGGGGCGCGCCGGGCGGCCCCGGCAGGCCCCGGTATCAACCGGGATTGGCTTGCCTGCGCCGGCCATCCCAGCTTCATGGCCGTGGCTGCCTTCGACGGCATGGGCGCGGTCTACGAAAGCCGCACGCGCATTTTCAAGAGTCGGCGATTTCTGGATCCGCTGCATGGATTCAAACTTCGCCCGCCCCTGGAAATGCGACATCTCTCATCGATTCCCCTGCACCGACAGCAAATACTGGTGGCGTCATCGGATCACCGATGATCGGGTGTGGAAAGCCCGGATGTCTGACGAGGACAGGCGTTGCGCTTGCAGCATGCAACGCCTGTGTGCTCGCATGGTTCCATGGCGGGCCAAGCGAGGCAGCCGCAAGGCTGGCCGGTTCCACCTCGTCAGACCGGTCTTTCCACCCTCGTTGACTGGCCCGCCGCCCTCACGTGGAAAGGAGTGGCGCGCACTCACTAGTGAGGAATCAATGACGACGATCGATGAAATGACTAACGAATGCCTGCAGCAGGTTCGCGCTGGTATTAACGGCGTTCTCGTACTTCTGGATCACGAAAGCGAACGCTCGGAGGGCTGCTTCAGCGCGCTTTGCCTGCTTGGCATGGTGAAGGCGCAGCTTGATGGACTGCTGGCCGAACGGGAGCGGATGCTGTAGCGGCTCGTTGGTGTGACGGGGCAGTCACCGTCACACCATCCTGCAGGCAACCTTGCCTAGATGCTTTTTTTGATGCACCATAACATCAAATCTGAGGCGAGGAGCATGCTATGCGCACGACCGTCACTATCGACGACGCCCTTTATGAACAAGCACTAGAGATAGCCGACCCTGGCATGGACAAATCTGATCTTTTTCGTGAGGCAATCAAGACTTTCGTGCGGGTGCAAGCAGCCAAGCGCCTCGCGGCGCTGGGTGGCACCGCTCCCGACATGGAAGATGTGCCACGTAGCCGCATCGAACCCGAATCGAAATGAGCGTGCTCGTCGACACCTCTGTGTGGGTGGATCATTTCAAGAACCGCAATGACGCACTGGTCAGTCTGCTCGTGTCGGATCAAGCACTGACCCACCCCATGGTCCTGGTTGAACTAGCCTGCGGGACGCCCCCGGCACCGCGTGCGCGGACACTCGGTGACATCGGGCTGTTGCAGCCCGCAAGGCAAGCGAGCTTGTCAGAGGTAATGGCGTTCATCGAGCACGAAAAATTGCATGGACTCGGTTGCGGCCTGGTGGATGTCTCATTGCTGGCTTCCACTTTGATCACGCCAGGCGCACGGCTATGGACACTGGACCAACGTCTCAACGACTTGTCAGTGCGTTTTGGTGTGGCGCATCGACCCAAGCTTCACTAGGTCACGTGAAGCGCCGCGACTCTATTCAGCAACGAGGCACTGGCTGCTGAAAGCGACCGGCAGGTTAACCTGCACCAGGTTCGCGACGTTTTTTTGGCCACGTCATACCCCGACCACACTCATCAGCGCATCCAGCCGCGCCTTGTCTGCCAGCAACACAGCGCTGTCCGACGCATGCACCACCCTTCCCCGGTCCAGCACCATCGCCCGCTGCGTCATCGCCAGTGCCAGCCGCGCATTCCGTTCCACCACGATCGCCGCCATGTCCGACTGGCCGATCAGTTGCCGGATCACCCGCCGCAGTTCCTGCATGATGATCGGCGCCGAGCCTTCCATCGGTTCGTCCAGCATCAACAGCGCCGGGTTGAGCATCAGTTTGTCGCGCAACTGATCAACGCAACGGTTTACAAGGGTCCGCCCGCAGCCTAAGGTCAACCAGTAAGTCACTTGCCGGGAACCATCCCATGTCGATCGACCGCCGCTCCTTCCTCAGCCTTGCAGCAGGCCTGGCCGCTACCGGCCTCGGCCCTGTGCTGCCGGCTCATGCCGCCACCGTCGCCGCCCCCTTGCGCCGCAATATCCCGGGCACCACCGAAGCCCTGCCCGTGATCGGCATGGGCACCGCCGACACCTTCAACGTCGGCACCGGCGCCGACGAACGCAAGCCGCTGGCGGAGGTGATGGGCCTGCTGCTGCAGAGCGAAGGCTCGGTCGTCGATACCGCGCCCAGCTACGGCAGCGCCGAGGCCGTGACCGGCGACCTGCTGCGCGCGGCCAACGCCCGCAGCCGGGTGTTCCTGGCCACCAAGATCTCGGCCAAATCCGGCGCGCCCGCGCAGGCGCAATGGGCGCGCTCGCTGGCCGACCTGCATGTAGACAAGGTCGACCTGCTGCAGATACACAACCTGATCGACTGGCAGGCCAACCTGCGCTGGCTGCGCGAGCTGAAGGAACAGGGCCGCATCCGCTACCTGGGCATCACCCACTACCGCGACGATGCGCACGAGGCGCTGGAGAAGATCGTGCGCAGCGAGCGCGTGGACTTTGTCCAGATCAACTATTCAGTGGCCGAGCGCAATGCCGAGCGCACGCTGCTGCCGCTGTGTGAAGCACGCGGCGTGGCGGTGCTGATCAACCGGCCATTCCAGGACGGACGCCTCTTTCGCGCCGTCAAGGACCGCCCGCTGCCGCCGTGGGCCGGCGATATCGACTGCGGCTCGTGGGCCCAGCTGTTCCTGAAGTTCATCGTCAGCCATCCCGCCGTGACCGCGGCGATCCCGGCCACCTCCAAGCCGCCCAACATGGCCGACAACCTCGGCGCCGGACTGGGCCGCATGCCCGATCCCGGCCAGCGCGAGCGCATCGCCGCGCTGCTGCGCTGAGCCGTACCGATCGTGGACGATCCCGCGCGCGACCCGCCTGCCGGCGGCCTGGCCCGGCTGCGGCGCGGTTTCGGCATCCGCCCCGGCGAGGGCGGCGCCGTGGTGGCCGGCTTCCTGTTTTTCTTCTGCCTGTTCGCCAGCTATTTCATGCTGCGGCCGGTGCGCGAGACCATGGGCATTGCCGGCGGCGTGAAGAACCTGCAGTGGCTGTTCACCGCCACCTTTGTCGTGATGCTGGCCGCGATCCCGCTGTACGGCGCGGTCTGCGCGTGGCTGCCGCGGCGCCGCTTCGTGCCCTGGGTGTACGCCTTCTTTATCGCCAACCTGCTTGGCTTTGCGCTGGCCACTCGCGCCCTGCCTGACAACGTCTGGCTGGCGCGCGTGTTCTACGTGTGGCTGTCGGTGTTCAACCTGTTCGTGGTGTCCGTGGCATGGAGCCTGATGGCGGATGTGTTCCGCCCCGAGCAGGCGCGCCGTCTGTTCGCACTGCTGGCCGCCGGCGCCAGCGCGGGTGGGCTGGCCGGCCCCGTGCTGGGCGGCTGGCTGGTGCCGCGGATCGGCCTGACCGGACTGATGCTGCTGTCGGCCGCGCTGCTGGCCGCAACGCTGCCCGGCGTGGGCTGGCTGTTCGGCTGGCGCCGCCGCGCCGGCGCGGGCGTGGTGCAGCCGGGCGAAGCCCCGGCCGGCGCGGCGCAGGATCCGGCCAACCCCATCGGCGGCGGGCTGCTGGCCGGGCTGTCGCTGCTGCTGCGCTCGCGCTACCTGCTTGGCATCGGCCTGTTCGTGATCCTGCTGGCCACGGCCAGCACCTTCCTGTATTTCGAGCAGGCGCGGCTGGTGGCCGAGGCCTTCCCGGAGCGCACCCGCCAGACCCAGGTCTTCAGCGCGCTGGATGCTGCCGTGCAGGCGCTGACCATCCTGGTCCAGCTCTTCTTCACCGGCCGCATGGCGCGCCGCTATGGCGTCACCGTGCTGCTGACCGCGGTGCCGCTGGCGGTGACCTGCGGCTTTCTCGTACTGGCGATGCTGCCGACCTTCGGCGTGCTGGCCGGCGTGATGATCCTGCGGCGCGTGGGCGAATACGCACTGCTGCGCCCCGGGCGCGAGATGCTGTTCACCGTGGTCGATCCCGAGACCAAGTACAAGGCCAAGAACGTGATCGACACCGCCGTCTACCGTGCGGGCGATGCGGTCAGTGCGTGGGTCAAGACGGCGATCGATGCGCTGTCGGGCCATCCCGCCACGGTGGCGCTGGCTGGCGCCGTGCTGGCGCTGGTGTGGGCGGGGCTGGGCTGGTGGCTGGGGCGGCGGCATGAGGGTCAACTGGCCCCGCCGGATGCCAGTCCGCGCCGTGCCGTGGGGAATACCGCTGCACGCTAATGCCCAGGACAAGGGTTTTCCCGGTTGACGCTGTGCCTGCGAAGCCATACATTGGCCACGCAGATCTAGATAAGAGACCATCTGTAAGATGGTCTCTTCGCGCCTTGCAGTTGCTGCGGCCTCTTACAGAACAAATAAGAGGAGACCGCCGTGCAACACTCTGCCATCAAGATTCGTGGCATCGATGATGTCATTGCCTACATTGATTCCTGCCCAGGCATTCGCGGCAGGGCCGGTGTCATCTGGTGGCTCGCACTCGGCGGGCTATTCCTTGATGCATTTTCCAATTCTGCACTGAGCGCCGGCCTCGGGCCGATGACGCGCAACCTTCAACTCGCGCCGGCAAAAGTCGCCCTGTTGACCTCGTTTGCTTCATGGGTGGCCATTGCCTTCAACCCTATCGGCGGCTGGATGGCCGACCGCTGGGGCCGCGTCCGCCCGCTGATCCTCGCCAAGGTCCTGGCTGTGGCCGGCGCATTGCTGGTGGTGTTTGCCCCCGGCTTCGAGGTGATCCTGGCCGGTCGCTTCTTTGTCGGCGCGGCCTACGGCATCGACTTTGCCATCGCCATGGCGGTGCTGGCGGAGTTCACGCCGGTGAAACTCAAGAGTCGGCTGAACACGTGGCAAGGCATGTGGTACACGGCCGTCTGCTCTAACCTGTTGCTGGCACTGCTGTTCTACTCCTGGGACGTTGGCGACACGATCTGGCGCTACTCGGTGGCAGCCACCGCGGTCTTCGGCGTGATCATCCTGCTGCTGCAGGGCCTGTTCCTGGTGGAAAGCCCGATCTGGCTGGCGCGCAAGGAATTGCTCGATGCCGCCGCACATGCCATGACGCGCATCTACGGACGTGAGTTCGTTGCCGCACCGCCCGCGGAACGCATCCCCGTCCTCAACCAGGCGCGCCGCGGCCTGGCCAACGTGCTGCTGATCTTCCGCGGCGTCTACCTGCCGCGCACCGTGCTGGCGGCAACTGTGCAGATCGGGCAGTCGATCCAGTACTTCGCGATCGGCTGGTACCTGCCGCTGATCAGTGCGGCCCTGTTCGGCAAGGACTTTGTGTACGCGACGATCGGCGCGCTGGTCTTCAACGTCTGCGGCATCTTTGGCGGGTTCCTCTCGCCCTTGATAGGCCGCAAGCTGGGCCTGCGCCGCGCCTCGGCGTTCGGCTTTGCTGCGGTATTCGCCATGCTGCTGATCCTGGGCCTGTTCAACGGCAAGATGCCGATGTGGATGGCAGTGGTCGTTCCGTCGCTGTTCATTCTGTTCCACTCGGGCGGACCCGGCGCAAATGGCAAGAGCCTGTCGTCACTGTCTTTCCGCAGTGAACTGCGCGCGGGCGCCAACGGCATCATCGGCGCACTCGGTGCCATCGGCGCTGCACTGGGCCTGCTGGTGTTCCCGCTGTTCCGCGCACAGTATGGGCTGGAGACCACCTTCCTGATCCTGTCCGTGGTCCCGCTGCTGGCCAGCATCATCTGCTTCGCGATCCGCTGGGACCCGACCCGCACCACCATCAACCCCGACAATGAAGCCGATGCCCCGCAGTTCAAGGGCGATGTGCCGGACGCTCCGGGCTTCATGAATCCCGCGATTGAAAAGGCCCGCCCATGACCCAGCGCAGAAATGTCATCCTTGCAATCGATGAGGGCACCTCAGGCACGCGGGCAGCGGTGGTGGCCGCCGACGGTCATGTCATGTGCCTCGAGTACACCACGCTTGAGGTCCGTTCCCCCTGCCCCGGCGTGGTCGAACAGGACGCCGACGTCCTGCTCGACAAGACCCTGGCGGTTTGCCGCGCCACCCTGGCGCAGGCCGCTCACGAAGACCTGACCGTCACCGCCCTCGCCATCGCGACCCAGCGCGCCACCGCGGTACTGTGGGACACGCAGACCGGACGTGCGCTGGTACCCGCCATGGTGTGGCAGGACACGCGATACGCAGCCGATCTCGACCAGCTTGCGCCGGCATGGGACGCGACTCTGCGCGAAGCAGTCGGCCGCCCCACCGGTGTGCGCTCGCCTTACCTGTGGGCGGCGCGGCACCTGCGTGACACGCCGGCTGTGGCTGACGCCTTCCGTGCGCGCCGGCTCGCCTTCGGCACCATCGACAGCTGGCTGCTCTGGCACCTGTCGACGGCACGCGCGTGCATCACCACGCCGACCAATGCCACCTCATGCAACGCCTACGTGCTGACCGGGCATCGCTACCAGCTTGACTGGATCGACGCGCTTGGCTTTCCGCGCGAGCTGCTGCCTGAGCTGCGCCAGGATGCGGACGACTTCGGCCGCACGCGGCCGGACGTGCTGGGGATTGACGTGCCGATCCTCGCTTGTGCCGGGGACCAGCTCGCCGGCGCAATCGGCCTGGGATGCCTCGATGCCGGCCAGGCGATGTGCCTGCATGGCACCGGCAGCTTCGTCGACCTGGTAGTCGGTCCGAACCTTCCCGCACGCAGCGGCAAGTCGGACAGCACCCTGACCATGACCGCACGCCGGCAGCTGGGCGTGTCGCATTTCTCCGTCGAAACCTTTGTCGCCACCACCGGCTCCGCGCTCAACTGGGTCTGCGACAAGCTCGGCTGGTTCGAGAATGCCAGGCAAATCAGTGCGCTGGCCAGCACTGTTGCATCGTCACGAGGCGTGACCTTTATTCCCGCGCTGACCGGCCTGCGGGTCCCACGCATGCAGCCTGAAGCGCGCGCAGCATTGACCGGTATCTCGATGGCAACGACGCAGGCCGAGATGGCCTTTGCCATCCTCGAAGGCATTGCCCACTCGGTGACTTCCTGCATCGAGGCCAACCGGGAGATCGCGGGCGTGCCAGTGTCGGAACTGGTGGTCGGCGGCGGCTTGTCCGGCAGCGATACGCTGCTGCAGATGCAGGCGGATCTCAGCGGAATTTCCATCCACCGCATGAAGGAGACCGACCGCGCCAGCCTGCGCGGCATCGCTTACCTTGCCGGCTCGTCCGGCCTGCTTTGGGATTCCATGCAGCAGGCCCGGGCCACCACGACCCCGGACGCGGTGTTCGAACCTGCGATCAGCGCCGATGAGCGCGCCCAGCGGCGCGCGCTCTGGAATGCGCGGGTGGCATCCGAGCTCAACCATGCGGACGCGCTTGCGGTCCATTAACCAGGAGCAACAACAGACATGGTGATTTTTCCATCCCGCAGCGCTAACCGCGAGCGCGCCGCCATGACCAGCACCGAGCCATTGCGGCTGATGCGCCGGGACCTGCTCGACCGCCTGGAGGCGGATGCGTTCGACATCCTGGTGGTCGGCGGCGGCGTGACGGGCGCCTACGCCGCGCTGGATGCCAGCTTGCGCGGCTATCGCGTGGCGCTGGTTGAAAAGTGCGACTTCGCCGCGGGGACCTCGTCCAAGTCATCAAAGATGGTGCACGGCGGCCTGCGCTATATCGAGCAGGGCAATCTCGGCCTGGTGCGCCACTCACTGCTGGAGCGCCAGCGCCTGCGCCGCAACGCGCGCCATCTGGTGCAGCGGCTGCCGTTCCTGTTCCCGGTGATGGAGCGCAACGGCGTGTTCGACAAGCGCCTGGCCAAGGCCTTCGAAAGCCTGCTCTGGACCTACGACCTCGCCGGTGGCTGGCGCGAGGGAATCCTGCACCAGAAGCTGACCAAGGCCGAGGTGCTGTCACACTGCCCGACCTTCAATGAGGAACATCTGACCGGCGGCTACCTGTACTTCGATGCGCGCGTCGATGATGCCCGCCTGACACTGAACATCGCACGCACGGCAGCGTTCCATGGCGCGGCCGTGGTCAATCACGCGACCGTCGCCGAGATCACCCGCGACGGCCACGGCAAGGTGGATGGCGCCATTGTCCACGCCGGCGAGCGCGAGATCCGCGTGCGCGCAGGCGTGGTCATCATGGCAACCGGCGTCTGGCTGCGCGACTGGACCGGCCGCAGGAAGGGCGAAGCCAGGACCCTGCACATCCGCCCTGCCAAGGGCGTCCACATTGCCATCCCGTGGCTGAAGATCCGCAATGACTGCACGGTGACGATCCCGGTGCCCGGCCGCAACCGCCGGGCAACCATCACGCGGTGGGGCAATGTGTCCTACCTCGGCACCACCGACGAAGACTATGAGGGCGACCTCGACAATGTCATGTGCACCCGGCAGGAACTGGACTTCCTGCTGGAGGGCGCGCGCTCGGCACTAAAGACCGACCTGACGCCGGATGACGTGGTGGGCAGCATCGCGGGGTGCCGCCCGCTGGTGGCGCCGCCCGGCGGCAAGACCCTGGAAATCAGGCGCAATCACGAGATTCATACCGCCGACGACGGCCTGGTGACCATCGTCGGCGGCAAGCTCACGACCTCGCGGCACATGGCAGAGCAAACCATCGATGCCGCGCAGAAGGTCATCGGCAAGCGCAGCAAGTGCCTGACCAGATCGGCCTATCTGCTCGGGGCGGCTGGCTATGACGCGCAGGCCATCGTCGCATCCGGCGGCATGTCCGCGCACCTGGGCGAGCGCTATGGCACGGAGGCGCGCTTTGTCAGCGACATCCTGCAGGCGGACGCCACCCTGGCCAGGCCGATCGTCGAAGGCCTGCCGTATACCGAAGCCGAAATCGTCTACGCCGTGCGTCATGAACTGGCCGGCACGGTTGACGACGTCTTGTCACGACGCATCCGTGCCCGCCTGATGGCGCGCGATGCCTCCGCCCGTGCCGCAGCGCGGGTGGGCCAGATCCTCCAGGCCGAACTCGGATTGTCCGAAGCGGCCGTGGCGCGGCAGGTCAGCGAATACCTGGCCGCCGTCGCCCTCGAAAAATCCGTCCTCATGGGAGACTCAGCATGATCAGCAAGGAAGCCATCAAGCGCGGCTACAACCGCGGCAACTACGTTGTCGGCGCCCACACGCCGCCGGGCTATGCGGCGAACATCCAGGGCACGCCGGATGCGCCGGGCCTGCAACGCGACACCATTGCCGTCTGCGCGGCCGATGTCGCGGCCCTGCGCAAGGTGGCCGACGAGGTCCTGACCGATACCGCCGACGTCGTGGCGTGGACCCGCGACTGGTGGGCCGGATCGATGATCACGGAGACCGCGGGCAAGCCCGCCACGCCGCGCGGGGTCATCGTGCGCGCTTCCACCGTGGAACAGGTGCAGGCAGTCATGCGCATTGCCAGCGCCAGCGCCATTCCGGTCACCGTATCGGCCGGCCGCAGCAACGTCACGGGCGCTGCCCTGCCCGTGCGCGGCGGCATCGTGCTGGACGTGTGCGGCCTGAACCAGCTGGTCGGATTCGACAAGGACAGCCAGATCGTCGACGTGGAAGCCGGCATGTTCGGCGACATTTTCGAGGAGACCGTGCAGAAGGAATTCGGCATGACGATGGGCCACTGGCCTTCGTCGTACGCGATCAGCACGGTCGGCGGATGGGTAGCCTGCCGCGGCGCCGGCCAGTTGTCCACGCGCTATGGCAAGATCGAAGACATGGTGTTCGGCATGGACGTGGTGCTGGCCGACGGCAGCCTGGTCACCGTGGGCGGCTACTCGCGCGCGGCATTGGGCCCGGATCTGCAGCAACTGTTCATCGGGTCCGAGGGCATGCTGGGCGTGATCGTGCGCGTGCGTCTCAAGCTGCACCGCCTGCCCGACTACGGGCGCGCCATCGCCTATGGCTTCAAGACCTTTGCCATCGGCCTGGACGCCTGCCGCGAGATCATGCAGCGCGGGGCCAACCCGGCCGCGCTGCGGCTCTATGACGAACTGGAAAGCGGCGTGCAGTTCGGACTGCCGGACACTAACGTCCTGCTGGTTGCCGACGAGGGCGCGCGCGAGATGGTCGATGCGGTGATGACGATCAGCGAGCGCGTGTGCCAGGAACTTGGTGACAAGCTGGACAGCGAGTCCATTTTCGAGCGCTGGCTCGACACGCGCTACCTGACCGGCAAGAGCGCCGAGGGCTTCAAGCGCAGTCCCGGCTTTGTCGCCGACACGCTCGAAATGTCGGGACCGTGGCGCGACCTGGCGGCCATCTACGCGGACGTGGTCAAGGCCATCAATGCCGTGCCAGGCACCCTCGCCGGCTCCGCGCACCAGTCGCACGCCTATGTGGACGGCGCCTGCCTGTACTTTTCGCTGCGCGGCGAGGTCGCGGTGGAAGACCGCCAGAAGTGGTATCGCCAGGCATGGGATGCTGCCAATGCGGTGCTGATCCAATACAATGCGGCACTGAGCCACCACCACGGAATCGGACTGCTGCGCGCCCCATACATGGCCTCGTCGCTGGACACGGCATTCCCGCTGCTGGCTGCAGTCAAGCAGGCACTCGACCCGCAGAATATCCTGAACCCAGGCAAGCTGGGTCTCAGTGACGTGCTCGCCAACGAACCGAAGTAACCAGCATGGACAGGTCCCTCGGTGCGCGCCTGACGCGACACCCCGTCATCGGCACACTCTACGGTGTTGACCAGATCGGCTCCATCGTTGAAAGCGTGGCCGAAGTCTGCATTGTCGCCAACGTGGAACTGCGCAAGCTGCAGCCAGTCATCGCCGCGCTGGCCAGCGCCGGCAAGTACCTCATCGTCAATATCGACAGCTGCGAAGGCTTGTCGCAGGACAAGGGCGGGGTGGAGTACCTGGCCGACATCGGGGTGACCAGTCTGGTTTCCACGCGGGTGGCAACGATCCAGCGCGCCAACCGCGCCGGCATGGTGACGATGCAGAAAGTCTTCGTCACCGACCGCTCCACCTGGCCGCGCAGCGTCAAGGCGCTCGAGCAGAGCGACCCGAACCTGGTGCAGCTGATGCCGGCACCGATGCTGTCGCACCTCCCGGAAGCGGACCGCAAGGCGCTGCCGCCGATCGTGACATCAGGCTTTGTCTGCAATCGGGATGATATCCGCAGCGCGCTCGCACATGGCGCCGTGGCCGTCTCCACCAGCGACCGCAAGCTCTGGAATCTGGAAGCGAGAGCGCTGAAGGCGTAAGACTCGCGCCTGGCGCCGCCTGGGCAGTTTCGCTGACCGCTGATCGGCCAAAACTGGCCTGCGGCGGCAGGAAGATCGTATAGTCTTGTCCTCGGACCTGGCTTGCCCCCGCGCCGCGCCGGCCTACGCCGCGCAGCCCGCAAGCCACCCCCACATTCCTGATCCCGGAGGACTCCCCCATGAAAACCAAAGCCGCCATCGCCTGGAAAGCCGGCGCCCCGCTGACCATCGAAGACGTCGACCTCGACGGCCCGCGCGCCGGCGAAGTGCTGGTGGAAGTGAAGGCCACCGGCATCTGCCACACCGACTACTACACGCTGTCCGGTGCCGACCCGGAAGGCATTTTTCCGGCAATCCTGGGCCATGAGGGCGCGGGCATCGTCACCGACGTCGGCCCGGGCGTGACCTCGCTCAAGCCGGGCGACCACGTGATCCCGCTGTACACGCCGGAATGCCGCCAGTGCAAATTCTGCCTGTCGCGCAAGACCAACCTGTGCCAGGCGATCCGCGCCACCCAGGGCAAGGGCCTGATGCCGGACGGCACCTCGCGCTTTTCCATCGACGGCAAGCCGATCTTCCACTACATGGGCACCTCGACCTTTGCCAACCACATCGTGGTGCCGGAGATCGCGCTGGCCAAGATCCGCCCCGACGCGCCGTTCGACAAGGTCTGCTACATCGGCTGCGGCGTCACCACCGGCGTGGGCGCGGTGCTGTTCACCGCCAAGGTGGAAGCCGGCGCCAACGTGGTCGTTTTCGGCCTGGGCGGCATCGGCCTGAACGTGATCCAGGCGGCCAAGATGGTGGGCGCCGACAAGATCATCGGCGTGGACCTGAACCCTGGCCGCGAAGCCATGGCGCGCAAGTTCGGCATGACCCACTTCATCAACCCGAAGGACGTGGATAACGTGGTCGACCACATCATCCAGCTGACCGACGGCGGTGCCGACTATTCGTTCGAATGCATCGGCAACACGCAGGTCATGCGCCAGGCGCTGGAGTGCTGCCACAAGGGCTGGGGCAAGTCGATCATCATCGGCGTGGCCGAGGCCGGCGCGGAGATCTCGACGCGGCCGTTCCAGCTGGTGACGGGGCGCGAGTGGAAGGGCTCGGCCTTTGGCGGCGCCCGCGGGCGCACCGATGTACCGAAGATCGTCGACTGGTACATGGAGGGCAAGCTCAATATCGACGACCTGATCACGCACACGCTGCCGCTGGAGCGCATCAACGAGGGCTTCGACCTGATGAAGCGCGGCGAGTCGATCCGCTCGGTGGTGCTGTACTGAGGACGGCGCCGAGATGGAACTGATCTCGCAACACGGCTGCCACGGCGGCGTGCAGCGCTTCTATCGCCATGATTCGACGGCGATCGGGCTGCCGATGCGTTTCTCGGTCTACCTGCCGCCGCAGGCGCAGGCAGGCGGCAAGGTGCCGGTGCTGTTCTACCTGGCCGGCCTGACCTGCACCGAGGAAACCTTCATGATCAAGGCCGGCGCGCAGCGTTTTGCCGCCGAGCACGGCCTGATGCTGGTGGCGCCCGATACCAGCCCGCGCGGCGCGGGCCTGCCGGGCGAGGCCGATGCCTGGGACTTCGGCGTGGGTGCCGGGTTCTATGTCGATGCCACCGAGGCGCCGTGGCAGGAGTACTGGCGCATGGAAAGCTACGTGGCCGACGAGCTGTTCGGGCTGGTCACCACCGCCTTGCCGGGCGATGCCGGCCGCGTCGGCATCTTCGGGCATTCCATGGGCGGGCACGGCGCGCTGGTGCTGGCACAGCGCCATCCGCAGCGCTTCCGCTCGGTGTCGGCGTTTGCGCCGATCGCCGCGCCGTCACGCTGCCCGTGGGGCCAGAAGGCGTTCACTGGCTATCTCGGCACGGACCGCGCCGCGTGGGCCGAGTACGACGCCAGTGAACTGATGGCACGCCAGAATGGGGCGCCCTTCCCGGCTGGCATCCTGGTCGATCAGGGACTCGACGACCAGTTCCTGCAAAGCCAGCTGCATCCGGAAGCATTCGCGGCGGCCTGCCAGGCCGTCGGCCAGCCGCTGACGCTGCGCCGGCATAGCGGCTACGACCACGGCTACTACTTCATCACCAGCTTTATCGCCGACCACATCCGCCACCACGCGGCGCAGCTCTAGACGCGCCGCATCAGCCTTCCGCCACCCGGCGGTAAGCGCCCGGGCGCGATCCGGTCCAGCGCCGGAACGCCCGGTGGAACGCGCCCGGCTCGGCAAAGCCGAGCTCGGCCGCGATATCCGCCACCGGGCGGCCGGAATGGCTGAGCGCCTCGATGGCAAGATCGCGCCGCAGCGCATCCTTCAGGTCCTGGTAGCTGACGCCCTCCTCCATCAGCCGGCGCCGCAGCGATGATGCGGACAGGTTCAGGCTGATTGCCAGGTCTTCAAAGGTGGGCCATTGATCCGGACGCTGGTTGCGCAGCAGCCTGCGCACGCGCGCGCCCACGCTGGCGCGGTCGGAGTACTTCACCACCACGTTGTGCGGCGCATCGCGCAGGAAGGCCTTCAGGCTGCGCTCGTCCTGGCGCACCGGCTGCTCCAGCAGTGCCGCGTCGAAGACCAGCGCCGTGGCCGGCTGCCCGAACGCCAGCTGGCGCGAATACATGACGCGGTATTCCGCGCTGTACTGCGGCTCGTCGTAGTCAAAGGCCGCCAGCCGCACCGGCACGCGCCGCCGCAACAGCCAGCTCATCAGGCCATGCAGCATGATCAGCATGGTTTCCTTGGCAAACACGCCGGGCTGCCGCCCCAGGTGCGCGCAGGGCGCGGTCAGCACCAGCGCGGCCTCGTCGCCGTGGCGCTCCAGCCGCACGCCGATATCGTCCAGCAGCAGCCGGAAGTACCGCGTGATGCGCTCCAGCCCCTGCGCAAGCGTGCGGCTGCCGGCCACCGCGTGGCACAGCATGGCAAAGCTGCCGCACTTCATGCTGCGCGAATCCTGCCCGAAGAACTCATCGTCCAGCGCCGCCGCCACGGCCATCCACAGCTCGCTGTAGCTGGCGGACGAGACGCGTGACTGCGGCACCGCCAGCAGCGCCGGCGCAATGCCGGCGCCGCGCAGTACCGGATCGGGGTCGACGCCGCGTGCGCGCAGCCCCGCGATGGCGTGGTGGACGAAACAGATGGCGACACTGCCTTTTTCCATGGCGCTGAGGGTGGCAATCGAGTTCACGAAGATTGGCGGATTTTGGCATAGGAGCCGGCCTCCGGCGTTCCTACACTGCCCGCAGGTCAAACGCCGACGCGCATTCTGCCTGACTTGCAGCGCGGCTCCAAACGCCCACCCCTAACTGCCATGCACAGCGACTACACCGAAGAGCAAACCATGATCCGCGACAGCGCGCGCGCCTTTGCCACCGAACGGCTGGCCGCCGGCGCCGCGCAATGGGACCGCGACGCCCGCCTGCCCGACGAGGTCGTCGCCGAAATGGGCGCGCTGGGGCTGTTGGGCATGATCGTGCCCGAGGAATGGGGCGGCACCTATACCGACTACGTCGCCTATGCGCTGGCCATCGAAGAGATCGCCGCCGGCTGCGCCGCCTGCGCCACCATGATGAGCGTGCACAACTCGGTCGGCTGCGGGCCGGTCCTGCATTATGGTACCGATGCGCAGAAAGAACGCTACCTGGCGCGGCTGGCCAGCGGCGAGCTGATCGGCGCATTCTGCCTGACCGAGCCGCAGGCGGGCTCCGAAGCGCACAACTTGCGCACGCGCGCCCGCTTCACCGACAACGGCTGGGTGCTCAATGGCAGCAAGCAGTTCGTCACCAACGGCCAGCGCGCCGGCGTGGCGGTGGTGTTTGCCGCCACCGAGCCCGAGCGCGGCAAGAAAGGCATCTCGGCCTTCCTTGTTCCGACCGACACCCCGGGCTTCATCGTGCACGCGCCCGAGAAGAAGCTCGGCATCCGCGCCTCCGACACCTGCGCGATCACGCTGGAAGACTGCACCGTACCGCACGACGCACTGCTCGGCGAACCCGGCGAGGGCCTGCGCATCGCGCTGTCCAACCTGGAAGGCGGGCGCATCGGCATCGCCGCGCAGGCCATCGGCATTGCGCGCTCGGCCTTCGAGGCGGCGTGCCGCTATGCCTCGGAACGCATCCAGTTCGGCCGCGCCCTGCGCGAACACCCGCCCATCGCCAACATGCTGGCCGACATGGCCACCGAGCTGAACGCCGCGCGCCTGCTGGTGCACCGCGCCGCACGCATGCGCAGCGAAGGCGTGCCGTGCCTGTCCGAAGCCTCGCAGGCCAAGCTGTATGCGTCCGAGCTGGCCGAGCGCGTGTGCTCGAAGGCGCTGCAGATCCACGGCGGCTACGGCTATCTCGAAGACTACCCGGTCGAGCGCCACTACCGCGACGCCCGCATCACCCAGATCTACGAAGGCACCAGCGAGATCCAGCGCATGCTGATCGCGCGCAGCCTGTAGTCCCACCATCCCTTGCCAACAGAACCAGACCTTCCGGAGACAACCATGAGTGCCGTGCCCAAGACCGACAATGCCGTGCCGACCGTGCCGCTGCTGATCAACGGCGAATGGGTGGATTCGTCCGCCACCGAATTCCGCAACGTGGTCAATCCCGCCACGCAGGAAGTGCTGGCACGCGTGCCGCTGGCCACCGCCAGCGAGGTCGCCGCTGCCGTGGGCGCCGCGCACCGCGCCTTTGCCACGTGGCGCCACACGCCCATCGGCGCGCGGCTGCGCGTCATGCTGCGCTTCCAGGCACTGATCCGCGAGCACAGCAAGCGTATCGCCGCCATCCTGACCGCCGAGCAGGGCAAGACCCTGGCAGATGCCGAAGGCGACATCTTCCGCGGGCTGGAGGTGGTCGAGCACGCCTGCTCCATCGGCACGCTGCAGCAAGGCGGTTTTGCCGAGAACGTGGCCGCCACCGTCGACACCTACACGCTGCAGCAGCCGATCGGCGTCTGCGCGGGTATCACGCCGTTCAACTTCCCGGCGATGATCCCGCTGTGGATGTTCCCGATGGCGATCGTGTGCGGCAATACCTTCGTGCTCAAGCCTTCGGAGCAGGACCCGCTGTCTACCGTGGAGCTGGTCAAGCTGGCGCTGGAAGCCGGCGTGCCGCCGGGCGTGCTGAACGTGGTGCACGGCGCCAAGGACGTGGTCGATGCGCTGTGCACGCACCCGGACATCAAGGCGGTGTCGTTCGTCGGTTCGACCGCTGTCGGCACCCACGTCTACAACCTGGCCGGCGCGCACGGCAAGCGCGTGCAGTCCATGATGGGCGCCAAGAACCATGCGGTGGTACTGCCCGATGCGCACAAGGAGCAGACGCTGAACGCGCTGGCCGGTGCAGGCTTCGGCGCGGCCGGCCAGCGTTGCATGGCCACCTCGGTGGTGGTGCTGGTGGGGGCGGCACGCGACTGGGTGCCCGACCTGGTCGAACGCGCCAGGACCCTGAAAGTCGGCGCCGGTGCCGAGGCTGGCACCGATGTCGGCCCCGTGGTATCGGTGGCGGCAAAGGAACGGATCCTCGGCCTCATCGCCGCCGGCGAACGCGCAGGCGCGACGCTGGTGCTGGATGGCCGCGGCGTGGAGGTGCCGGGCTATCCGCAGGGCAACTTCATCGGCCCGACCATCTTTACCGATGTCCGCACCGACATGTCGATCTACACCGAAGAGATCTTCGGGCCGGTGCTGGTGGTGATCGGTGTCGATACGCTGGACGAGGCCATCGCCCTGGTCAACCGCAACCCGTTCGGCAACGGCACCGGCGTGTTCACGCAAAGCGGCGCCGCGGCGCGCAAGTTCCAGAGCGAGATCGACGTGGGCCAGGTCGGCATCAACATCCCCATCCCGGTGCCGGTGCCCTACTTCAGCTTCACTGGCTCGCGCGGCTCCAAGCTGGGCGACCTGGGGCCTTACGGCAAGCAGGTGGTGCAGTTCTATACCCAGACCAAGACGGTGACGGCGCGGTGGTTTGACGACGCCACGGTCAACGATGGGGTGAATACCACCATCAGCCTGAAGTAAGCACGCCGCATTCAAGCACGAACCGGAAGGAGACCCCATGCATATCGCCTTCATCGGCCTGGGCAACATGGGCGCGCCCATGGCGCGCAACCTGCTCAAGGCCGGTCATACGCTGACCGTATTTGACCTCAACGCCGCTGCGGTGGCATCGCTGTGCGCCGAAGGCGCCGCCACCGCGGACTCCGCCCGCAAGGCCGTGGCCGAAGCGGACTTTGTCATCACCATGCTGCCCGCCGCAGCCCATGTGCGCAGCGCTTACCTGGGCCCGGAAGGCGTGCTGGCCGGCGTACGCGCGGGCGTGCCGCTGGTGGATTCCAGCACCATCGACCCCGCCACCGTGCGCGAACTGGCCGCCGCCGCCGAGGCAAACGGCAATGCGCTGGCCGATGCGCCGGTCTCCGGCGGCACCGTTGGCGCGCAGGCCGGCACGCTGACCTTCATGGTCGGCGCCACCGAAGCGCTGTTCGCCCAGGTGCGCCCGGTGCTGGCCGGCATGGGCCGCAACCTGGTCCACTGCGGCGGCACCGGCACCGGCCAGGTCGCCAAGATCTGCAACAACCTGATCCTCGGCATCTCCATGATCGGCGTATCCGAGGCCATGGCGCTGGGCGTCAAGCTCGGCATCGACGCCAACGTGCTGGCCGGCATCGTCAATACCTCCACCGGCCGCTGCTGGGCCTCGGATACCTGCAACCCCTGGCCCGGCGTGATCGAGACCGCGCCGGCCGCGCGCGGCTACAGCGGCGGCTTTGGCGCCGACCTGATGCTCAAGGACCTGGGCCTGGCCAACGACGCCGCGCGCAGCGTGAAGCAGCCGCTGTTCCTCGGCGCGCTGGCGCAGCAGGTCTACCAGGCCGTGAGCCATGCCGGCGACGGCCAGCTCGACTTCTCCGGCGTGATCCGCCAGTACCTGTCCGCCGCCGACAAGGAGGGCAAGCAATGATCGAGTTCGCCCTGCACGGCCACGTCGCCACGCTGACGCTGAGCCGCCCGCCCGCCAACGCCTTCACTGCGGAAGGCCTGAAGCAGCTGCGCGAGCTGGTGGCAAGGATCGACGCCAACCCCGAAGTGCGCGCCGTGGTGGTCACCGGTGCCGGCGAGAAGTTCTTCAGCGCCGGCGCCGACCTGAACGGCTTTGCCGAGGGCGACCGTGCCCATGCCCGCGTGATGGCGCAGCAGTTCGGCAGCGCCTTCGAGGCCCTGCAGAACGCGCGGCCCGTGGTGATCGCCGCGATCAACGGCTATGCCATGGGCGGCGGCCTGGAATGCGCCCTGGCCTGCGATATCCGCATCGCCGAGGAACAGGCGCAGATGGCCCTGCCCGAAGCCGCCGTCGGCCTGCTGCCGTGCGGTTGCGGCACGCAGACGCTGCCGTGGCTGGTCGGCGAAGGCTGGGCCAAGCGCATGATCCTGACCAACGAGCGCGTCGATGCCGCCACGGCGTTGCGCATTGGTCTGGTGGAGGAAGTCGTGCCGCGCGGCCAGGCGCTGGCCACGGCGCTGGCGATGGCGCAGCGCGCCGGCAACGTCAGCCCGCGCGCCGCCGCCCACAGCAAGCGGCTGGTGCACCTGGCGCGCCAGGGCGTACCGCGCCAGGCCGCGCTGGCGCTGGAGCGCGAGCGCTTTGTCGACCTGTTCGACGATGCCGACCAGCGCGAAGGCGTCAACGCCTTCCTCGAGAAACGAACGCCGCAATGGCGCAACGCCTAGGAGCCCGCCATGCGCCTGACTGAAGAGACCAAGGCCGCCAACCTGGATGCCGCCGAGCCGGAGGTGCTGTTCCAGGTCGTCAACGGTATCGGCATAGCCACGCTGAACCGGCCGCGCCAGCTCAATGCCCTGTCGTACCCGATGATCGTCGCGCTCGGCGCGCAGATGGAAGCCTGGGCGCACGACGACGCCGTCCGCGCGGTGGTGCTGCGCGGCGCCGGCCCCAAGGCCTTCTGCGCCGGCGGCGATATCCGCGCGCTGACCGACAGCTACCGCGACGGCACCCCGCTGCACCGGCGCTTCTTCATCGACGAATACACGCTCGACTACCGCCTGCACCGCTACCCCAAGCCGCTGGTGGCGCTGATGGACGGCATCGTCATGGGCGGCGGCATGGGCCTGGCGCAAGCCGCGCACCTGCGCCTCGTCACCGAACGCTCGCGCGTGGCCATGCCCGAAACCGGGATCGGCCTGGTGCCGGACGTGGGCGCCAGCCATTTCCTGTCGAAGCTGCCGGTGGAGCTGGCCTTGTACCTGGGGCTGACCGGCGTCACCATCGGCGCGGCTGATGCGCTGCTGTGCGGACTGGCCGATGCGGCAGTGGACAGCGCCATGCTGGCCGGGCTGGAGCCAACGCTTGCCGGCATCACCTGGGGCCATGACACGCTGGCAGACCTGCGCCACGCGCTGGTGCGCGAGCACGTGGCCAGCGCCGCCGACGCCCCGCTGCTGCAAGTGCTGCCGGCACTGCTGCAGCATTTCCCGGCGCACGCGACACTGCCCGAAATCCTGGCCGGCCTGGCTTGCCAGGACGACCCGGCCTACGCTGCATGGGCCAGCCGCACCATCGATGTACTGCGCACCCGTTCGCCGCTATCCGCCTGCGCCACGCGCGAATTGCTGCTGCGCGGGCGCCGCATGGACCTGGCCGACTGCTTCCGCATGGAGCTGGCGGTGGTGGTCAACACCTTCACGCAAGGCGATTTCATCGAGGGCGTGCGCGCGCTGATCGTCGACAAGGACAATGCCCCGCACTGGCGTGTCACCGGCTATGACGCGGTGGATGATGCCGCCGTCCAGGCGCTGTTCCGGCTGTGGTGGGCGCCGGGCGAGCAGCCGCTGCCCCTGGGCCCGCGCGGCTGAGCGGATGCGCTGCCGTGAGCCTCGACACGCTGCTGGCGCGCAGCCCCTGGGCCGCGGCACTGACCCCGGCGCAACGCCAGCGCGTGCGCGCCGAGCTGCGTGAACGCACGGTGCCGCAAGGCGCCTATGTCATCCGCAAGGGCGACCGGGCCGACAGCTGGCTAGGCATCGCCGAGGGCCTGGTCAAGGTGCATTGCGCATCGCCCTCCGGCAAGCGCGCGACGCTGACCGGCGTGCCGGCCGGCGGCTGGCTCGGCGAAGGCTCCCTCCTCAAGCGCGAGGCGCTGCGCTATGACGTGGTGGCGCTGCGCGATTCCCGCATCGCCTGCATGCCGGGGGCCACCTTCCGCTGGCTGCAGGAGACCAGCCTGCCCTTCAACCGCTATCTGCTCGACCAGCTCAATGAACGGCTCGGCCTGTTCATCGCGACCGTCGAGCATGAACGGCTGCACGGCATCGAGGGCCGTGTGGCGCGGGCGCTGGCTACGTTATTCCATCCGGTGCTATGCCCTGGCCTGGGCCCGGCGCTGCATCTGACACAGGAAGAAGTCGGCCTGCTGGCGGGGATCTCGCGCCAGCGCGCCAATGCGGCGCTCAAGGTGCTGGAGAGCGAAGGCTTGCTGGCGGTCGAGCACGGCGCGGTGCATGTGCTCGACCTGGAGGCACTGCGCCGCTACTGAGGCGGCGCCCGTTCATGCCTGCGCCGCCGAGGGCGGCTTCACCAGCCCGTCCGCCCGGAACATCGCCTTGATGCCGCGCACCGCCTGCCGGATGCGCGATTCGTTCTCGATCAGGGCAAAGCGCACATACTCGTCGCCATAGTCGCCAAAGCCGATGCCCGGCGACACCGATACCTTGGCCTTGGCCAGCAGCTGCTTGGAGAATTCCAGCGAGCCCAGCGCGCGGTACGGCTCGGGAATCCGCGCCCAGATATACATCGACGCCCTCGGGATCTCCACCGGCCAGCCCGCTTCGATCAGCCCGCGCGCCAGCACGTCGCGGCGCGACTGGTACTGCGCGGCGATCTCGCTCACGCACTGCTGGTCGCCCTCCAGCGCGGCGATGGCCGCGATCTGCAGCGGCGTGAAGGTGCCGTAGTCGTGATAGCTCTTGATGCGCGTCAGCGCCGCCACCAGGTCCGGGTTGCCGACCATGAAGCCCACGCGCCAGCCCGCCATGTTGTAGCTCTTGGACAGCGTGAAGAACTCCACCGCGATGTCCTTGGCGCCCGGCACCTGCATGATCGACGGCGCCTTCCAGCCATCGAAGACGATGTCGGCATAGGCCAGGTCGTGCACCACGAAGATATCGTGCTTGCGTGCCAGCGCAATGACGCGCTCGAAGAAGTCCAGCTCCACGCATTGCGCGGTGGGGTTGGACGGAAAGCCCAGCACGATCATCTTGGGCTTGGGATAGCTGCCGCGGATGGCACGCTCCAGCTCGGCAAAGAAATCGATGCCCGGCACCAGCGGCACCGAGCGGATATCCGCACCGGCAATGACCGCGCCGTAGATATGGATGGGGTAGCTGGGATCGGGCACCAACACCGTGTCGCCGCGGTCCAGCGTGGCCAGCATCAGGTGCGCCAGGCCTTCCTTGGACCCGATGGTGACGATGGCCTCGGTATCCGGGTCGATCTCGACGTCATAGCGTTCGCGGTACCAGTGCGCGATCGCGCGGCGCAGCCGCGGGATGCCCTTGGAGGCCGAATAGCCGTGCGTATCGGGCCGTTGCGCCGCTTCCGTGAGCTTGGCCACGATATGCGCCGGCGTGGCGCCATCGGGGTTGCCCATGCTCATGTCGATGATGTCCTCGCCACGGCGGCGGGCGGCCATCTTCAGCTCGGCGGTGATATTGAAAACGTACGGGGGAAGGCGATCGATGCGCGCAAAGCGGCGCTTGCCAGAAGCGGCAGTCATGGAGGGAGTCCTTTACGTAAGCGCCCGGAACCGTCCGAGCGACGTCGGCAGCCGTTGTCTCGGCTGCCGGAAACTCATGTTAGCGGGGATGCGGCGAATGCACAACGGTCACGTGAGGCCGCGCGAAAGATCAAAGCAGCTTGCCGCCCGGCGGACGCGTCGGCCGGTCCGCCGGCAGGTTGCGCACGATGCAGTCCAGCGCGCGCGAATCGGACTTGCCGCCAAGCGCCGCGCTGACCGAATCCCGATACTGCGTAGGCGAGATGCGCTGGTAGTAGAGCCGCGAGGTCAGGTCCAGCCAGTATACGTAGTTGTCGTCGTCCCTGCTGCCACTGGTGCGCAGCCAGTCGCTGATATTGCTGGAGCCAACCACCATGTTGGGGCAAGCGGTCTGCAGCGAATCGAGATAGTCATTGAAGCCCTTGGCCTGGATATTGCGCACGGAGTCCGGCGCACAGGCCGCCAGCAACGCTGCGCAGGCGGAGGCCAGCGCGAAGCGCCGGCTGATCGTGAAGCGGCGAAAGATGGACGAAGGCTGCACGGCAGGGTCTCCCTGGCGGATGGCGGTGGCACTATCTTACCGGCACCCCGCCCGCTTCAGTCGTCCAGCGTCTCATGCACCGCCGCATCGCCGCGCTTCCAGTAGGCCGACGCGCGGATGCGGCGCTTGTCGATACCGCGTTCGCTGACCAGGTACTGGCGCACCGCTTTCATCGCCGCCGCTTCACCAGCGGCCCACACATAGCCCTCGCCGCGCGGCAGCGTGAGCTTGCGCAGCGCCGCTTCCAGCAGGCTGCCTTCCAGCGCATCGCCACGATGCAGCCAGTGCACATCGCATTGCGCCTGCGTCGGCAGTGGAATGTGCGCCGCGTCATCGCCAACTTCCACCACCACGATGGCGCGCGTATCGGCCCCGAGCTCTTCCAGGCGTCGCGCGATCGCCGGCAGCGCGGTATCGTCGCCGATCAGCAGGTGCCAGTCGAACGCCGTGGGCACCACGAACGAGCCGCGCGGGCCGCCCACGCCCAGGTACTGGCCCGGCTGCGCCTGCGCCGCCCAGGTCGACGCGGGACCATCGCCATGCAGCACGAACTCGATATCCAGTTCCTGCTTCGCCCCATCGTAGCGGCGCGGCGTGTAGTCGCGCGCGGCCGGCCGCGGCTGGCCTTCGGGGAAGGTGATGCCGTCAGCGGTGACCTGCGGCAGCACCGGCTTGTCAGCGCCATCCACCGGGAAGAAGACCTTGACGTGGTCGTCGAACGACGCCGAGACAAAGTCCTGCAGATCAGCGCCGCCCAGCGTGACGCGCAGCAGCTGCGGTGACACTTGCGTGGTACGCACCACCTGCAGCAGGCGCATCTTGAGAGGATGGCGCACGCGCTGCACAGTCAGGTCGCGTGCGGAGGCTTGGTCGTTCTCACTCATGTTGGAATTCCTTGGGATTAAACCCGGCGCCTGCCGGGTCAGGCTGCCGATGGCCGCAGCCAGCGTCAGTGCCACGCGTCAGGCCTTGCGCACCGCTTCGATCTCGGCCGCCGCGCGCAGCAGGATCTCCGCGATGCGGCGCTGCTCGTCGGCGCCCGCGTCGCTGCGCAGCGCAATGGCACGCTTGATCGCGGCGCGGGCCTGCATCAGTTCGGGCAGCCAGCCGCCCTGCTCCGGCTCGGGCTGCGGCTCGCCGCTCATGGCGCGCCGCATCCATTCCACCTTGCGCGCCACGTGGCGCAGCTTGGCAATCATCACCTCGACCCGCTCGCGGTTGGCCGCCAGGTGGGCCTTGCCGGTCTCGGACAGCTGGTAGCGCTTCTTGTTGCCTTCCGTGTCGACGGTGGCGTAGCCGACTTCTTCCAGGTAAGTCAGGGCCGGATAGACCACGCCGGGACTGGGCTTGTAGAAGCCGTTGGTACGGGTCTCGATCGCCTTGATCAGTTCGTAGCCGTGGCTCGGCTTCTCTTCAAGCATCGCGAGCAGCAGCAACTGCAGGTCATCGGCGCTGAACTTGCGGCCCCGGCGCCAGCCTTCGCCATCGAAGCTGCCGGGACCATCGGGGCCGCCAGGGCCGAAGCCGTCGTCATGCCCGCCGCCCCAGAAGCCGCCGCCGTGGCGGCTCATGGCGTGGTGGGCGAAGTGACGCTCAAAGTGCGGCACAAGGCGCATCAGCAGATGACGGCCGTGGCCTGAGAAGCCAAAAGGGTGGGAATGATGACGCATGACTAGCTTCGATATGTCGTAAAACATATCTTACGATATATATCGTACGAGCGGAAGTCAAGGCGACGCGGCAGTCCCCGCCGCGTGGGGATTACCTCATGCGGTACCAGTGGCAGCCATCGGGACCGGTCTCCCGCACCGCCTCGCCCCGCTCCAGCAGGTAGTTCAGGTGCGCAATGCTCTCGCCGGTAGCCATCCCCAACAGCCCGCCGCTTCCGGTGATGGGGCGCGAGAACAACTCACCGAACACATCCACCGCCCGCTTCGGCTTCCCCAACGCCCCACGCAACCGATCCAGCGCCTGCAACTGGCTCGCCCGCAAATAGTCAATCCGCGCATGCAGCCCACGGAACGGTTCGTTATGCGCCGGCAGCACCAGCACATCGTCCGGCACAGCGGCGCGTACCTTATCCAGCGAAGCCAGCCAGTCCTGCATCGGATCGGCATCGGGCTCGGTCGGGAACACCGAGACGTTGGAAGAAATGCGCGGCAGCACCTGGTCGCCGGACACCAGCAGCTTCAGCGCCGGGCAGTACAGGCAGGCATGTTCGGGCGAATGACCCGTGCCGACGATGACCTGCCAGTCGTGCGCGCCGATGCGCACGGTGTCGCCATCGGACAGCCGGTGGAAGCTCTCGGGCAAGGCGTGGACATATTTGCCGAAGCCACCGAAGCGGGTGCGGTACACCTCGATCGCTTCGTCGTCCCAGCCAGCCTTGCGATAGAACTCGGTCGCGTCATCGGGCGCCGCTCGCCCCGTATCCGCCGCCAGCACACGGCACATCAGGTATTCCAGCCGCGTCATCCACAGCTGGCAGTCGAACTTGCCGGTCAGCCACCCGGCCATGCCGATGTGGTCGGGGTGCATATGGGTCACGAACAGGCGCGTCAGGCCGCCGGCCAGCGGGCCGCTTGCGGCGAACAGCGCGCGCCAGGCCTGGGCGGTTTCCGGGGTCTGCAGGCCGGCGTCGACGGCGGCCCAGCCATTGCCGTCGCGGATGGCCCACAGGTTGATGTGGTTCAGGCCCAGCGGCATCGGCATGCGCAGCCACAGCACACCGGGCGCTACCTCGCGGGCGTGGCCGGGTTCGGGGGCGTCACCGCAGGGGTAGTCGAGCTCGGGTTTTTCGAGGGAGATGGGGGCAGCTGCGAGGGCGATGTCGGGGGATTGGGCGCTCATCGGTATCTGGGCCGGTGGGCCGGCCGTGCTGTGCGCGGTGGCCGGTGCGGCAATGCCCCGGCTCCGCGCGTTCTGGATAGCTGACACCTTAGCCCAGATGGGCGATTCCTGCTACGCGCGCCCCTGCCCGCGTTCCGCCACATGGAAGGACAGTGGACTATCGCACCGGCGCCGGCAGCACCTTGCCCGGATTAAGCAGGTTCAACGGATCAAGCGCCTGCTTCACTTGCCACATCAATTCCAGTTCCACCTGGGACTTGTAGCGCGCCAGGTCATCGCGCTTGGCCACGCCGATGCCGTGCTCGGCGGAGATCGAGCCGTTTTCCGCATGGGCCATGCCGTCGACCAGGGCGGAGACCCGTTCATACCATTGCGCCAGGAACTCTTTGCCTGGCTGATCCCTGGGCCGCAGCGGGTTGAAGTGCACATTGCCGTCGCCCATATGGCCGTAGATCACCATGCGCGCGTCCGGCACCAGTTCCAGCACCCTGGCCGAGGCTTCCTCGACAAACGCAGCGATGCGCGACAGCGGCACCGAGACATCGCACTTGATGCTGCCGCCGGTGCGGGTCTGCGCGTCGGAGATCTCTTCGCGGATGCGCCAGAAGGTCTGGGCATCGGACAGGCTGGCGGCCACGGCGGCGTCCTGCACCAGGCCCTGGCTGAAGCCGGATTCGAGGATTTCCATCAGCGTGGCGTTGAGGCTTTCCGCATCGGTGCCGGAGGTCAGCTCGATCAGCACCATCCAGTCGTGCTTGTCCTGCAGCGGGGAAGCCACGTTGCCAAGATACTCAAGCACCAGTTCCAGCGCTGGCCGCGAGATCAGCTCGAACGCGGTCACGGCCTGGCCGGACAGGCGCTTGGCTTCGCCCAGCAAGGCTACCGCCGCGGCGGGGTCCTGCACGGCGACAAAGGCCACGGCGCTGCTGCGCGGCTGCGGCATCAGCTTGAGCACGGCGCCGGTGATGATGCCAAGCGTGCCTTCCGCGCCGACGAACAGCTGCTTGAGGTCGTAGCCGGTGTTGTCCTTGCGCAGGCCGCGCAGTGACGAGTAGATGCGGCCATCGGGCAGCACCACTTCGATGCCGAGCACCAGGTCGCGCATATTGCCGTAGCGCAGCACCGCGGTGCCGCCGGCATTGGTCGACAGGTTGCCGCCGATCTGGCATGAGCCTTCGGAGCCGATGCGCAGCGGGAACAGGCGCTGCCCGGCCTCGGCGGCGCTGCGTGCCGCGCTCAGTGTGACGCCGGCCTGCACGGTCATGGTGTCGTTGATGGTGTCGAGGTCCAGCACGCGGTTCATGCGGCTGAGATTGACCACCACGGCGGTGCCGCTGTCGTCGGGCACTGCGCCGCCCATCAGCGAGGTATTGCCGCCCTGCGGCACCACCGGCACGCGCCGGGCATGGCACCACTGCAGCACCTGGCTGACCTCTTCCGTCGATGACGGCAGCACCACTACCTGGGCCTGGCCGCGGTAGATGCCGCGGTAGTCGGTGACGTAGGCCTGCGTGTCGGCGTCGCCGCTGCGGCAGGCGCTTGCACCAACGATGGCCTGCATCGCGCGCAAGGTGGTGTCTGGGGTCGGGGTTTCGGCTGGCATGGGTGTAAGGCGAAGGAGATACGGGTCAGTACGCGGCGGAAGGCTTGTCTGCGGCGGGAGCGTCAGAGGGCTGCTCGCGGAACGATGCGGCAAGCTTGCGCGCGGCGTTGGCGTACAGCATCACGTCCACGCCGGTGGCCACGAAGGTGCAGCCCAGGTCCAGGTAGCGGCGTGCCAGTGCCGGGTCCGACGTCAGCGTGCCGGCGGCCTTGCCGCTGGCGATGATGGTGCGCATCGCGCCTTCGATGGCGGCCTGCACCTCCGGGTGACCGGGGCGGCCGCGGTGGCCCATCGACGCAGCCAGGTCGGCCGGGCCGATAAAGACGCCGTCGATACCATCCACCGCGCAGATCGCTTCCAGGTTCTGCAATGCGGTGACGGTTTCGGCCTGCACCAGCAGGCAGACTTCATCGTCGGCCACATCCAGGTAGTCGATGCGGGCGCTCCACTGCGAGGCGCGCGCAATCGCGCTGCCCACGCCGCGGATGCCTTGCGGCGGGTAGCGCGTGGCGCTGACCACCATGCGGGCCTGTTCCGCGGTATCCACCATCGGCACCAGCAGGCTGCGCGCGCCGATGTCGAGCAGCTGCTTGATCAGCGGCACTTCACCGGCCACGGCGCGCACCACGGGCTGGACCGGGTATGGCGCCACCGCCTGCAGCGCGTGCAACGTCGAGCGCAGGTCGTTGGGGGCGTGTTCGCCGTCGATCAGCAGCCAGTCAAAGCCTGCGGTGGCCGACACTTCGGCCAGGTACGGCGTTGCCATCGACAGCCACAGGCCAATCTGCGCCTGGCGGGCGGCCAGTGCGGTCTTGAAGGGATTGTTTGCGGGCATGGTGTGTTCCGGTTCGATGATCGCTGGGCCCGGCGCTTCAGCCGAGCTGGCCCTGGCAAAGGTACTTGGTATGCATGTAGTCGTCCAGCCCGTGGCGCGAGCCCTCGCGCCCGTAGCCGGATTCCTTGACGCCGCCGAACGGCGCCGCCTCGGCCGCGATCGCGCCCTCGTTGATGCCGACCATGCCGGTTTCCAGCGCCTGCGCCACGCGCCAGATGCGGCGGATGTCGTTGGAGTAGAAGTACGCAGCCAGGCCGAACGGGGTGTCGTTGGCGTCGCGGATCACCTCGGCTTCATCGCGGAAGCGGAAGATCGGCGCGACCGGACCGAAAGTCTCTTCGCACGACAGCTCCATCGCGGGGGTCGCATCGGCCAGCACCGTCGGTGCGTAGTAGTGCGGGCCATCGGCGGTGCGCACGCGCTTGCCGCCGGTGACCACGCGCGCCCCCCGGGCGACGGCGTCTTCCACGTGGCGTGCGATCTTGTCGACGGCGCGGGCATTGATCATGGGACCGATCTGCGCGGCCTCTTCCGTGGCCGGACCGACATGCAGCGCGCCAACGCGCTGCGCCAGGCGCTCGACAAAGGCGTCGTGCACGGCGTCATGCACATAGACCCGGTTCGGACACACGCAGGTCTGGCCGCCGTTGCGGAACTTGGACGCCATCAGGCCATCGACCGCGGCATCGAGGTCGGCGTCCTCGAAGACGATGAAGGGCGCGTTGCCGCCCAACTCCAGCGACAGCTTCTTCAGCGTGGCAGCCGATTCGCGCGCGAGGTGCTTGCCCACGGGCGTGGAGCCGGTAAAGGTGATCTTGCGCACGCGGCTGTCGGCCAGCCAGGCGTCGACCACGCCCGGCGTGCGCTCGCGCGATGCGGTGACGATGTTGAGCACGCCCGCGGGCATGCCGGCCTGCTGCGCCAGCCATACCAGCGCCAGCGCGGTCAGCGGGGTGTCCTCGGCGGGCTTGGCCACCACCGTGCAGCCGGCGGCAAGCGCCGGGGCGATCTTGCGGGCAATCATCGCCAGCGGGAAGTTCCACGGCGTGATTGCCGCGACCACGCCCACCGGCTCCTTCAGCACCAGCAGTTTGCGGCCCGGCACGGCTTCCGCGACGATATCGCCGCAGATGCGCGTGGCCTCTTCGGCAAACCACTCGACATAAGACGCGCCATACTGCACCTCGCCGCGTGCCTCTTTCAGGGGCTTGCCCTGCTCCGTCGAGATGATGCGCGCCAGGTCTTCCTGGTGCGTGAGGATCAACGCATGCCAGCGCTTGAGCAACTGGGCGCGTTCGCGCGCGGGCCGGCGGCTCCATGCCGGGAAAGCGGCAGCGGCGGCATCGACGGCAAGGCAGGCATCGCCGGCATCGCTGTCCGGCACGTTGGCAAAGGTCTCGCCGGTGGCCGGGTCGGCGACCGGCAGGCGCGCGCCAAGGCCGGCATCGCACCACCGGTCGTCAATCAGGTTCTGGCTGCGCAGCAGCGCTTGCTCGGAAAGCGTCAGCATAAGTGTGGAGGAAGAAGGATTGGCGGAAGGCGGCTCAGCTGACGATGCCGAGGTGCCAGGGCACGAACTCGTTGTCGCCCAGGCCCAGCGCTTCGCTCTTGGTCGGCTCGCCGGAGGCCGCGCGCAGGATATGTTCGAAGATCCGCTGGCCCATCTGCGGCACGGTCAGTTCGCCGTCAAGCACCAGCCCGCAGTTGATGTCCATGTCTTCTTCCAGGCGGTGGTACATCGCCGAGCTGGATGCGAGCTTGATCGTCGGCGCGGGCTTGGAGCCGAACATCGAACCGCGGCCGGTGGTAAAGCAGATCAGGTTGGCGCCGCTGGCGATCTGGCCGGTGACGGCCACCGGGTCATAGCCGGGCGAGTCCATGAACACAAAGCCGGCCTGGTCGATCGGCTCGGCGTATTCGTACACCGCCTGCAGCGGCGTGGTGCCGCCCTTCATGGCCGAACCCAGCGATTTCTCGAAGATATTGGCCAGCCCGCCCTGCTGGTTGCCGTGGCCGACCACGCCGTTGAACTGTGCGTTGTGGCCGGCGGTGTAGCGCTCCCACCAGGCCAGGCGGTCCAGCAGCTTCTGGCCGACCTCGGGTGTTACCGCGCGGCGCGTGAGCATGAACTCAACGCCATGGATTTCCGGCGTTTCAGACAGGATGGCGGTGCCGCCATGGCGCACCAGGATATCCATCGCCGCGCCCAATGCCGGGTTGGCGCTGATGCCGGAAAAACCGTCCGAGCCGCCGCATTCCAGCCCGATCTTCAGGTGGCTGGCCGATACCGGCAGGCGCACCGCGGTATTGGCCGCGGGCAGCATCGATTCGATCGCGCGGATGCCTGCGGCAATGGTCGCACGCGTGCCGCCGCTATCCTGCATCACCAGCGTGTGCACCGCGGGGCCGGGCTCAAGCCCCTGCGATTCCACCAGTGAGGCCACCTGGTTGCGCTCGCAGCCGAGGCCGACGATCAGCACGCCGGCCAGGTTGGGATGGCGCGCATAGCCAGCCAGCGTGCGGCGCAACACGTCGAAGTGCTCGCTCGGCGACGACATGCCGCAGCCGCTGGTCTGCGCGAAGGCGACCACGCCATCGACATTCGGATACGCTGCCAGCCGCTCCGCTGTGAAATGCGCGGCGATCTGGCGGATCACGGTAGACGAGCAATTGACCGAAGACAGGATGCCGATGAAATTGCGCGTACCCACGCGCCCGTCCGGTCGCACAAAGCCGTTGAAGGTGGCGCGCCGGGCCTCGGGCACATAGTCCACCGGCCGCACGTCCTGGCAGAACGCCGGGTCGCGGTAGAAATCGACCAGGGTCAGGTTGTGCGAATGCACGTGGTCGCCCTGGGCGATATCGCGCGCGGCCACGCCGATGACGGTGTCGAACTTGCGCACCGGCGTGCCGGCGGCGATGGCGCAGGCCGCGATCTTGTGGCCGGCCGGCACCTGCGCGCGCACGCGCACGGCGGGGTCGGCCAGCTGCTGGCCAAGGCTGAGGTCGCTGCGGGCGACCAGCACGTTGTCGTTGGCGTGCAGGCGGATGACGGGATTGGGATTCACTTGGACTTGGCCTTCGGCGGCAATCAGCCTTGCTGCAGCAGTTCTTTCAGCTTGAGGCGCTGGATCAGCTGGGTTTCCTGGTCATAGACGCTGGCCACGTACTTCTTGTAGTCAGGACCGTCCAGGTACATCACGGGCGCATCCAGTCGCGCCGCCACCTGCTTGAACTCGTTGCTGGCCACCGCGGCGCGGAAGGCGTCGCGCAGCTTCTTTTCCACGGCGGGCGGCAGGCCTTTCGGGGCGCCGATGCCGTTGGGCGCTTCCACCACCACGTTGTAGCCCAGCTCCTTGAGCGTCGGCGTGTCCTTGAAGCGGGTCGCGCGCTGTTCGCCCCAGGTGGCCAGCAGGCGCAGCTTGCCGGCTTCCACGTGCGGCGCCCACGAGCTGGAATCGGCCAGCAGGTCGACCTGCCCGGCCAGCACGTCCTGCAGCGCGGCGGCGCCACCCTTGTAGGCGATCGCGTTGAACTGGATGCCCGCGGCCAGCGCGAACTGCTCCATGCCGACGTGGGTCGCGCCGCCGATGCCGGCGTGCGCATAGGTGATCTTGCCGGGGCTGGCCTTGGCGGCGGCCACCACGTCCTGCAGCGTCTTGTAGCGCGAGCTGGCCGGCACGGCGATGCCGAAGGTCTGGCCCGAGGTGCGCGCCAGGTAGGTCAGCTCGGTGCGCGGGTCCAGCTGCAGCATGCCGAGCTGCGCGAAGCGCGTCACCGAGATCGGGATCTGGCCGATGGTGTAGCCGTCCGGATTGGCGCGCGCCAGGGCCTTGGTGCCGATCATGCCGGAAGCGCCGGCGCGGTTCTCGACCACGATCGACTGCTTGAGAATGCCGCTCGCCACCTGGCACAGCGCGCGCATCGACTGGTCAGCGGTGCCGCCGACCGGCCATGGGCAGATGAAGGTGATGGGACGCTCGGGATACTCGGCGGCCAGCGCCCGCGCGGCAGGCAGCAGCACGCCGGCAGCGCCCGCGGCGGCTCCGATGAGCAGGCAGCGGCGCTTGGAATCGATGGGGAATCCTTGGGTCATTTGCGGGTGTCTCCGATGTTCTGATTATCGGCGGGACCGGCGCAGCCAGCCTCGTCATGCCCGCATTCTGTCGCGCCTCAACATAACAATCCAATCAAAGAACGGCATTGCTTCATAACCTTAAGGTTAGATAGACTGGTAGCATGGTCCAGATCGATCGCGCGCTGCGCTCCAATATCAAGCTGCGCCACCTGCAACTGCTGGTGGCGCTGGATGAGTTCCGCCACCTCGGCCGCACCGCGGAGTTCCTGTCCGTGAGCCAGCCGGCGGTGTCCAAGGTGCTGACCGAAGTCGAAAGGATGCTGGGTCTGTCGCTGTTCACGCGCTCCACCCGCGGCACCGAGCCCACCGCCGCCGGCGAATCGCTGGTGCGCTTTGCGCGCTCGGTGCTGGCCCAGTACGAGCAGACCCGCGACGAGATCGCCGCAGTGCAGAGCGGCGCTTCCGGCCGCATCCGCGTGGGCTCGATGGGGGCGGCGCTGCCGGTGCTGCTGGCGCAGGCCGTGGGCGCGCTCAAGGACCGCCACGCGCGCGCCACCGTGCTGGTGGAGGAAGGCGACCTGACCCACCTGCTGCCCAAGCTGCGGTTGCGCGAGCTGGACCTGATCGTGGGCCGGCTGGAGCCGGGCTATGCGGCGCCGGACCTGCTGACCGAAGCCCTCTATGAAGAACCGATGGTGGTCGTGGTCCGCCGCGGCCACAAGCTCGCGCGCAAGGCCCGCCCCAGCTGGGCCGACCTGGCGGCGATGCCCTGCGTGCTGCCGCCGCCGTGGGCCTCGCTGCGCGTGAAGATCGAGCAGGCCTTCTATCGCCACGGCCTGCACCCGCCGCAGGATGTCATCGAGACCTCGTCCTACCTGGCGCAGGCCACCTTCGTCGGCCAGCGCGGCGCGGCCGGCTTCATGGCCGAGTCGGTGGCGCTGTCGTTGCAGGAGGAAGGCCGGTTGCACGTGCTGAAGATGGCCGTGCCGGTCGACCTGCCCCCGGTCGGCATCATCACGCTGCGCGAACGGGCGCCCTCGCTCGGCACCGACCAGCTGCTGGAATGCCTGCGCGAGGCTGCGGCGCAGGTCAGGGCCGTCTAGCTGGCACGCGCCATCAGCACCGGCACCGACGTGGCCAGCAGCGCCACGCCGGATACGGTCAGCAGCGTCAGCACGACCTTGCGGAAGGTGGCCTCGCTGATCCCCAGATAGAGCCGCGTGCCCAGCAGCGTTGGCACCAGCATCGCGGGCGCCACCACCAGGAACATCGGCAGCATCTCGCGCGTGACGATGCCCTTGCCCACATAGGCGGCCATGGTCATGGCCAGCGTGGCGAGGTTGAAGTTCTGGATCACCGCGCGCTGTTCGTCCTTGTCGAAGCCGCGCAGCGTGCACCACAGCGTGGGGATCACGCCAGTGAAACCACCGATGCCGCCCATCACGCCGCCGGCCGCACCGGCAACGCCATCGGCCACGCGCCCGCCCACGCCGATATGGGGCAGCTTGCGCACCATCAGCATGACCGGGCACCACAGGGTCAGGAAGCCGCCGAGCACGACCTTGAACCACAGCGCGTCGAGCATCGGCAGGATCGCCACGCCAAGGGGGATGCCGGCCACGCCGCCGGCCACGAACGGCCACAGCCGCCGCCACGACAGCCCGCGCCGCACCGACACCGCCGCCAGCAGCTGGCCGGTAAGCGCGCCGAACACGGTCATGGCCGACGCCAGCTGCGGCTCGATCGCCCAGGCCCAGAACGACATCGCCACCATGCCGAAGGCAAAGCCGGACAGCCCCTGGACAAAGCCAGCCACGGCGGCGCCGGCGATCACGATCAGCAAGGTGGAATCCATGGCAGGCGGGGCCGCGTCATACGATGGCGGACGCGATGTTCAAAGGCTTCTGGGAAGCGCATGACTATGCACTTCTTTGCCCTGCTTGTCAGTCGCTGCCTCTGCTGCGCCGCGCAAAACTGATACGGTATTTTTTCAATGAGGTGATGCTGTTCTGCTCTTCCCGGCTCCGTTAGCATGGTCGCCATCGACAAGGGCATCGGGCCGCGCGAAGCGGCGCCGGCGGCATCGGGTGCGGCGATATGTCACCCGTACGCCACCGGCAGCAACAGTGCCCTTTGCTGCGCGCGCGGCGTACACTACGCTTTATCGCACGCGCCTACGGCCCGCGCCCCGGCGCGCCCTGCCGACCGGCCCCGGCCTGCCAGACGGCAGTGCCGCGCCCGTCACACGCGTGCGCCAGGCCAGCGCCACGGAGAACAACATGTTTGGTTTGACCGCGCTAGACCTAGCCCGCACGCAGTTTGCCTTCACGATTTCTTTCCACATTATTTTCCCGGCGATCACCATTGGCCTGGCCGCCTACCTGGCGGTGCTGGAAGGCTGCTGGCTGCGCACGCAGCGCACGCATTACCGCGACCTCTACCACTTCTGGTCCAAGATCTTTGCCGTCAATTTCGGCATGGGGGTGGTGTCCGGGCTGGTGATGGCCTACCAGTTCGGCACCAACTGGAGCTTCTTCTCCGAGTTCGCGGGCAGCATCACCGGGCCATTGCTGACCTATGAGGTGCTGACCGCCTTCTTCCTGGAAGCGGGCTTCCTGGGCGTGATGCTGTTCGGCTGGAACCGCGTCGGGCCGGGGCTGCATTTCTTTGCCACGGTGATGGTGGCGCTCGGCACGCTGATCTCCGCCACCTGGATCCTGGCCTCCAACAGCTGGATGCAGACGCCGGCGGGCTTCGAGATCATCAACGGCCGCGTAGTGCCGACCAACTGGTTCGAAGTCATCTTCAACCCGTCGTTCCCCTACCGCCTGGTGCATATGAGCGTGGCGGCGTTCCTGGCCACGGCGCTGTTCGTCGGCGCCTCTGCCGCCTGGCACCTGCTGCGCGGGCGCGACAACCCCGCCATCCGCAAGATGCTGTCGATGGCGATGTGGATGCTGCTGATCGTCGCGCCGATCCAGGCCGTGATCGGCGACATGCACGGCCTGAACACGCTCAAGCACCAGCCCGCCAAGATCGCCGCGCTGGAAGGCCACTGGGAGAACAAGGGCAATGAAGGCCTGCCGCTGCTGCTGTTCGGCTGGCCCGACATGGCGCGCGAAGAGACGCGCTTCGCGGTCGAGGTGCCGCGCCTGGGCAGCCTGATCCTGACCCATTCCTGGGACGGGCAGATCAAGGGCCTGAAGGAGTTCGCGCCGCAGGACCGGCCCAATTCCACCATCCTGTTCTGGTCGTTCCGCGTGATGGTGGGGCTGGGGCTGCTGATGGTCCTGCTGGGCGTGTGGAGCCTGCTGCTGCGCCGGGGCGAGCGCATGTACCGCTCGCGCGGCTTCCTGCATATGGCGCTGTGGATGGGGCCCACCGGCCTGATCGCCATCCTGGCCGGCTGGTTCACCACCGAGGTCGGGCGCCAGCCGTGGGTAGTCTACGGGCTGCAGCGCACCGCCGACGCGGTGTCGCCGCACGGCGTGCCCGAACTGGCAACGACGCTGGCGATCTTCGTGGTGGCCTACTTCTTCGTGTTCGGCGTCGGCATCGCCTACATGATGCGGCTGGTGCGCAAGGGTCCGGCGCTGGAAGAAGCCAAGCCGGAAGGCGGCCCCGGACGCGGGCATACGCCGGCACGGCCATTGTCGGCCGTGGATGACGACGAAGCGCTCGCCCCCGCCACCACTGCACGCACCCGGAGCTGACACCATGGGCATCGACCTCTCGCTTCTCTGGATCTTCATCATCTTCTTCGGCGTGATGATGTACGTGGTGATGGACGGCTTCGACCTGGGCATCGGCATGCTCTATCCGTTCGTGCCGGACCGGCATGACCGCGACGTGATGATGAACACGGTGGCACCGGTCTGGGACGGCAACGAGACCTGGCTGGTGCTGGGCGGCGCCGGGCTGCTGGCGGCGTTCCCGCTGGCGTATTCGGTGGTGCTGAGCGCGCTCTACCTGCCGCTGATGCTGATGCTGCTGGGCCTGATCTTCCGCGGCGTGGCGTTCGAGTTCCGCTTCAAGGCCAACGACCGCGAGCGCCCGGTGTGGGATGCCGCCTTCATCCTGGGCTCGGGCACGGCCAGTTTCTTCCAGGGCGTGGCGCTGGGCGCCTATATCGACGGCATCAAGCTGGAGGGCCACCGCTTTGCCGGCGGGCCGCTGGACTGGCTCACGCCCTTCCCGCTGTTCTGCGGCGTGGGGCTGATGGTGGCCTACACGGTGCTGGGCAGCACCTGGCTGATCATGAAGACCGAGGGCGACTTGCAGCAGCGCATGATCAAGCTGACCGGCTCGCTGGCGTGGCTGCTGCTGGCGGTGATCGCCGTGATCAGCCTGTGGACGCCGCTGACGCATCCCGAGATTGCCGAGCGCTGGTTCAGCCTGCCCAACCTGTTCTGGTTCTCGCCGGTGCCGATCCTGGTGGCGCTGTGCATGTTCATGCTGATGCGCGCGCTGCGGCATGAGCCGGATATCTCGCCGTTCATGTACGCGCTGGGGCTGGTGTTCCTGGGCTACAGCGGGCTGGCGATCAGCGTCTGGCCCAATATCATCCCGCCGGGAATCTCGATCTGGGACGCCGCCGCGCCGCCGCAAAGCCAGGGCTTTGCGCTGGTGGGGGCGCTGTTCATCATCCCCTTCATCCTGATGTACACGGTATGGGCCTACTACGTGTTCCGCGGCAAGGTGCGCCACGGCGAGGGCTACCACTGATGGCTATGGATACACGGCGCTCGGGGACAAGCACCGGCACCTGGCTGCGCCGCATCGGCTGGCTGGTGCTGATCTGGGCCGCCAGCGTGGCGGCACTGGGCGTGGCCGCGTGGGTGCTGCGGATCATCATGCAGGGCGTCGGCTTGCGCAGCTGACGCCCCGTCAAGGGCAACGCCGTTTTCAGAGCTGGACCGAGGCCTCGCCGATGCCATCGAACTCCGCGGTCACCAGGTCGCCTGCCGATGCGTCCAGGATGCCGACCCAGGTGCCGGTAGTGACGACCGTGCCGGCCTCTACACGTTGCCCGTCGCGCGTGGCATGGCGCAGCCAGGCGGCCAGCCCAAAGGCCGGATCGCCCAGCGCGTGGGTGCCGCGGCGCTCGGTGGTTTGCGTGCCGATCCGCACCCGGCAATGCTGTGCCGCCCAGTCCCGCGCCGCATAGTCACGCCATTCGCCAAGCACCAGGGCGCCGTGGGACTGCAGGTCGGCCAGCTTCAGCAGCGCGGGCGCGGCAAGATACTGCCGCCAGCGCGAATCGACGACTTCAATCGACACCGCCATCGCATCGATCAGCCCGGCCGCGCCGGCGTAGTCGAGGGCGGCAGCCTGCGCGGCGTCAACGCCCTGCCCCAGCCGCAACGCAATCTCTGCCTCGATGCCGCGCCATGTGAAAGGCCAGTCGCCGGCATGCGCGGGGCTGGTCCAGACCCCGGCCGGTGGCAGTTCGGCATGCGTCAGCACCGCCTCGCGCGAGGCACCGCCGGATTTCCAGTAGCCGGCGCCTGTCGCTTGCCAGCCAAGCGCGCGGGCCACGGCCGACTGCACGGCGTAGGCCTGTTCCGCATTCTCAAGCACGGTGGCGAATTGCTCTGCATCGGCGCAGCCCTGTTCGCTACGCGCGCTGAGCAGGGCCTGCGCGACCCGATCGATATTGGAAGATGTCATGCCTTGGGTATTTCCTTGAATGAGGGATGAATATCGCCCGGTATCCCGCTCCCGGCAAGCGCGCGCAGCACGCTGCCGGGAACGGGCCGGTCTCAGGAGCCGCTGGCGCTGGCCGCGGTGCCGCTGACCGCAGGCGCGGCTTCGTCGTCGGCGGCGGTCTCGCCCATGGCGCGGCCGAAGGTTTCCGGCGCGAACTGCACGGCCAGCGCAAACACTGCGTACATCGCCGCGAGCATGCTGAACATGCCGCCGACGCCGTAGGTTTCAAACACGCGCCCGCTGATCAGCGGCGTCAGCGCGCCGGCCAGGGTGCCGAGCGCCAGGATCAGCGAGGTGCCGAACGCGCGCACGTGGGTGGGATACTGCTCCGGCGCGAAGATCCAGATCGACGTGTTCAGCAACACCACGCAGAACGTGAAGGCGGCACCGAACATCAGCACCAGGCCCACGTTATACGTCAGGAAGCCGAAGCACAACCCGGCCGCGCAGGCCAGCCCCGCGCCTATCGTCAGCACCCGCTTGCGCGGGAAGTGATAGCCGCAGTACGACGCCGCGAGCGCCCCGAACAGGCTGCCGCTCTGCATCACCATGGTGAAGAGAAAGCTCTTGGAGATGGTGTAGCCCTGCGACATCAGGATGGTCGGCATCAGCGTCAGCACCGAGATCTGCGCGCCGTACGTCATGGACACCGCAATCCCCAGCGCGATCGTGCGCCGTCCCAGGCGACCCTTGAAGATATCGCTCAGGCGCACCCTGGTGCGCGGCGCGTCGTCCTGGATCGCGGCCTTGATATAGGGCGTCGGCTCGCCGTCGAGCTTGCCCAGGCGGCCGGATGCGAGCACCGACAGCACCCGGTTGGCCTCGTCCACGCGCCCCTTGGACAGCAGGAAGCGCGGCGTCTCCGGAATAAAGCGCCGGTAGAACACGACGAAGAATGCCGGCAGCACCAGGCAGGCAAAGAGCCAGCGCCAGCTGTCCGGTCCCGGGAACATGGCGAATACCGCCAGGCCGAAAGCCGGCGCTAGCATATTGCCGAGGCCGCCGCTGCCCACGCTGACCAGGCCCACCGCGGTGCCGCGGAAGCGCGTCGAGCACAGCTCGGCCAGCATGGTCACGGCGATCGAGATCTCCCCGCCCAGGCCGATGCCGACGATAAAGCGGCCCGCCGCCAGCACGCCATAGTTCGGCGCCAGCGCGCAGATGATGGCGCCCAGCGTGAACAGCAGCAGGTTGGCGCTCAGCATCGTGCGCCTGCCGTAGCGGTCCGCGATATAGCCGGAGCCGATGCGTCCCAGCGCGGCGGCGCTGAAGGTCAGCGTATTGAGAAAGCCGATCTCCGCCACCGAGATGCCCCACTGCTCGCGCAGCATGGGGCCGATCAGGCCGACGGCGTTCTGTTCGAAGACATCGAACATCACCCCGAGCATGATCATGAAGATGATCTTCTTGTGCGACGCCGTCACCCCGATGCCATCCATGGCCCGGTCGAGCTCATGCTGCTGTGGGGAATTCGGCGATTGAACTACAGTTTCTGCGCCCATCTTTGTCTCCTCCTCGTTTCGAGGTTGCCGCGGTTTGTCCGCGACCTTGTCGCCGCCGTGTCCGGCTGGCGTTTGTCGAGCAGCGATAAAACTTCGTTCCGGCGCGCGCCTATTCCAGCGCGGGCGTCGAGTGCGGCGGCCGGCGCGCGCGCAAGGCCTGCTCGGCCGCATAGGCCAGCCGTATCAGCACGGGTTCGGTGAAGGGCAAGCCAAAGAACTCCAGCCCGACCGGCACACCCTGCGGTGCATTGCCGTCTGGCGCCGAAAATCCGGCCGGAATCACGATGGCCGGAAAGCCGGTGGCCGACGCGAGCACGCCATTGCGCTCTGCCTGGATCTCGCCGACCGGCGCCACCAGGCGCCGCTGGTGCGGAAATGCCAGCGCATCAAGCCGGTGCCGCGCCATCAGGCCCTGCAGCCGCTGGCGCAATGCCTGCTGGCGCTGCAGGCGTTCGCGGTACTCCCCTTCCCGCTCGCTCAGCGCTGCCGCGGTGTCGAGGGTTCCCGCCACGCTTGGATGGACCGAACCGGCAGCGATGATGTCCTTCATCGACCGCACCGCGACGCCGGGGGGCAGCCCCGCCAGGTAGGCATCGAGATCGCGCGCCATCTCGTAGTGGTGCACAAGCGTGGACGCGAGCAGCTCGTCCGGGCTGATGGCGTCTTCAATCGCGACCAGCTCGGCGCCTTGTGCCGCGATGGTCGCCAGCGCTGCCTGCATCACGGCGTTGACCGGACGGTGCACATCCTGATCACCGAAGAAATGCCGCAACACGCCGATGCGCGCGCCCCTGAGTCCGTCGCGGTCGAGGCTGGCGGCATAGCTCGCCGGGATGTGGGGCGCGCCCTGGCTGGTGACCGGGTCGGCCGGATCATGGCCGGCGATGACATCGAGCAGCAGCGCCGTATCGGCGACCGTGCGGGTGATCGGGCCGATGGTGTCCTGCGTCAGCCCGCAAGGGACCAGCCCGGCCCGGCTGATCAGGCCCATGGTCGGACGCAGGCCCACCAAGTTGTTGGCCGAGGCCGGCGAGCGGATGGAATTGACCCCGTCGGTGCCGATGCCAAGCAGGCCGAAGCTGGCGGCGATGCCGGCGCCGGTGCCGCCGCTGGAACCGCCGGGCGTGCGGGTCAGGTCATAGGGATTGAGGGTCTGGCCGGACAAGGTGCTGACGGTCTCGCCGCCGGAGGCAAGCTCGTGCAGGTTGGTCTTGGCCAGCACGATGGCACCCGCCTCGCGCAGCCGGCGGATGACGAAGGCATCGTCGCTGGACAGGTTGCCGCGCAGGCAGGCGGCGCCGGCGGTGGTTTCCATGCCGCCGCATTCGATGTTGTCCTTGACCAGCACCGGGATGCCATGCAGCGGCGCCAGCGGCCGCGTGGGGTTGCGGCCCGCCATGGCGTCGATGCGGCCGGCCTCTTCCAGCGCCTGCGGGTTGGGCTGCAGGATGCTGCGCAGGGCGGGGCCGCCCTGGTCATAGGCCGAGATGCGCGCGAGGCAGGCGCTGGCCAGTTGGCGCGCCGTCAGCCTGCCGTCGCGCATCGCGGCATGCGCGCTGGCAACGGTGGCTTCCACCACGCTGAACGGCGCATGATGGCCGGGGCCGTCTGGCACCGGTTGGTACGAGTTTGTCATGAGAGCCTTCCATGCGCCGGCAAGGGCGCGAAGTGTTTGCGAGGTGATGGCCAGGCGGGGCAGCGGCACGGTGCCGCACCCCGCTTTGTCTCGCTATCGGTTGACCAGGCGGGCAGGTATTGTCCAGATGCAGAACGCACCCAGCATCAGCATCCCGGCAATCATGTAGTAGGCACTGTTGCCGCTCTGGGTCACGTCGCGCAGGTAGCCGATCATGTAGCCGCTGGTAAAGCCGGCAAGGTTGCCGATCGAGTTGCTCATGGCGATGGCCGTGGCCAACGCCGCGCCGCTGAGGAAAGCCGTCGGCAGGGACCAGAACAGCGGCGTGCAGGTCAGGATGCCGGCTGTGGCGATCGACAGGAACACCAGGGACAGCGCGGTGCTGTGCATGACCCAGGGCAACGCCAGGAAGCCGATCGCACCCATCATGCACGGGATGATCAGGTGCCAGCGCCGCTCGCGGTGCTTGTCGGCGCTGCGACCGAAGAAGTACATCGCGACAATGGCCGCCATATACGGTATCGCGCTCAGCATGCCGATATGGAGCGGGTCGCTGACACCGGTCGACCTGATGAACGTGGGCAGCCAGAGCGTGATGCCGTACTGGCCCGTGACATAGCAGAAGCAGATCAGGCTGATCAGCCAGACGCGCGGATCGGTAAACACCTTGCCGACGCGTGCCTGCGGGTCCACCGCCTTGACGTCTTCCGACTTGGCCAGTTCAAGGACCTGCTTCTCCGCGCTGGTCAGCCACTTGGCCTTGGCAATGGAGTTGTCCAGGTAGTAGAAGCAGAAGCAGCCCAGCAGCACCGCCGGCACCGCCTCGATGATGAACATCCATTGCCAGCCGCCCCAGCCAGCCACGCCGGCCATGCTGCCCATCAGGTAGCCGGACAGCGGGTTGCCGATGATGCCGGACAGCGGCGAGCCCATGCAGTAGATGGCCATGATCTTGGCACGCCGTTGCGACGGGTACCAGCACGACAGGTAGTACACGATGCCTGGCGTGAAGCCGGCTTCGGCCAGGCCCAGCAGGAAGCGCAGCGTGTAGAACTGGGTTGGCGTCTGCACGAAGGCAAAGCACGCGGAGAGTATCCCCCACGTGATCATGATCCGGCCGATCCATACCTTGGCGCCGAACTTGTGCAATGCCAGGTTGCTCGGCACCTCGAACAGGAAGTAGCCGATAAAGAAAATCCCGGCGCCCAGCCCGTAGACGGTTTCGCTGAAGCCCAGTTGCTGCGACATCTGGAGCTTGGCAAAACCTACGTTGACACGATCGAGATAGGCGATCAGGAAGCAGACCATCAGGAATGGCACCAGCCTCCAGCTCACCTTGCGATAGGTCGCATCCTCGAACGTCCTGATCTTTGTTCCCGCCTGCAGGGTTGTATCCACAGCGTCTCCTCTGTTTTTTGTCAGGTACGGCAGTGCTGCGCTGATCCGTTGCGATCAGTCCGGCGGGGGCGTTGCGCACGCGCGGCGCCCGCCCCCGTCTCGGAAGGCAGTGACTGCGTCAGGCGGCAGCCTTGAGCGACAGCGGCGTCGCGTGCGCGGCGAGATAGTCCATGGCGGCAACGGTGCCGCTGCCCGCGAGCGCGACGCCCGAGATCTTCAGGCCCATCTCGCAGCCGGCCAGCGTGGCCATCAGCGTGAGGTCGTTGCAGTCGCCCAGATGGCCGATACGGAACATGCGGCCCTTGACCTTGCCCAGGCCGGCGCCGAGCGACATGTTGAAGCGGTCATAGATGTTCCTGCGCACCACGTCCGCGTCGATCCCCTCGGGCATCATCACGCCGGTCAGCACCGGGCTGTAGACGGCCGGGTCCGCGCACTGGATCTCCAGGCCCCAGGCCTTGACCGCGCGGCGGCAGGCTTCGGCCAGGCGCTGGTGGCGGGTGAAGACGTTGTCCAGCCCTTCCTCAAGGATCATGTCGAGGGCTTCGGACAGGCCATAAAGCAGGTTCGTGCTAGGGGTGTAGGGCCAGTAGCCGGTCCGGTTCATCTCGATGATTTCATCCCAGCCCCAGAAGCTGCGCGGCAGCCGGGCCGTGCGGGAGGCTGCGATGGCCTTGGGCGAGACCGCATTGAAGCTGATGCCGGGCGGCAGCATCAGGCCCTTCTGCGAGCCGGACACGGTCACATCCACGCCCCACTCGTCATGCCGGTAATCGGCGGACGCCAGCCCCGAGATGGTGTCGACCAGCAGCAGCGCCGGGTGTCCGGCCGCATCGATGGCACGGCGCACGGCTGCAATATCCGAGGTCACGCCGGTCGAGGTCTCGTTGTGCACCACGCACACCGCCTTGATCGCATGCGCAGTGTCGGCACGCAGGCGGGCCTCGATCATGTCGGCCTGCACCCCGTGGCGCCAGCCCTCCACGCCCGGCAGGCCGAGGAACTCGGGCTTGATGCCCAGGTTCTCGGCCATCTTCTTCCACAGCGTGGCGAAGTGGCCGGTCTCGAACATCAGCACCGTGTCGCCGGGGCTCAGCGTGTTCGACAGTGCCGCTTCCCAGGCCCCCGTGCCCGAAGCCGGATAGATCACCACCGGCTGCTCGGTCTTGAAGATCTTCTTGATGCCGTCCAGCACCTTGAGGCCCAGCGCGCCGAATTCCGGGCCGCGATGGTCGATGGTCGGATAGCTGATGGCGCGCAGGATGCGATCGGGAACCGGGCTCGGTCCGGGGATCTGCAGGAAATGGCGGCCGGCGGGATGGAAGTTGAGATTCAGCATTTGACTCCTCCTGTTGAGTTTTGAATGCAAAATACTTTATCAGAGGAGTGACGGAAAAACAGCGGGGATTGCGTGGAAATTCTCTAGCGTTTACCCGACAAATTAAGGGTTTACCTGCGTTTTTGAGTTCCAGTTGAGAGTCTGCTAAAATTGAACGCAATCACGCGATAGGAATTTTGAATGCAAATTGTCGCCACTTCCGGCACGGATTCGCCGGCTCCGGTACTGCCCAGGCTCGAACGGCAACGCTTGCACGACACCGTGGTGGCCCACCTGCGCACCTTCATCGTCGAGGGCACCCTGGAACCGGGCAGGAAGCTCAATGAGCGCGAATTGTGCGAGACCCTCGGCATCTCCCGCACGCCGCTGCGCGAGGCCCTGAAGGTGCTGGCGGCGGAGGGCCTGATCGATATCTCGCCCAACCGCGGCGCGACCGTATCGCGCCTGTCCGGGGCGGAGATCCAGGACACGTTTGAGCTGATGAGCGGGCTGGAAGCCTTTTCCGGCGAACTGGCCTGCGAACGCATCACGGCCGTCGAACTGGCCGAGATCAAGGCCCTGCACTATGCGATGCTGGCCTGCCGGGCAAATGACGACCTGCCCGGCTATTACCGGATCAACCACCAGATCCATGACCGCATCAACCTCGCGGCCCGCAATTCGGCGCTGCGCCAGACCTATTTGTCGGTGAACCGGCGGCTGCAGGCGCTGCGCTTCCGCTCCAACTATCAGAAGCCGAAGTGGGACAGCGCCATCCACGACCACGAAGAGATGCTGCAGGCACTTGAGGCACGCGATGGCAAGCGGCTTGCCGCCATCCTGCGCCAGCACCTGCTGGACAAGCGCGACGCGGTGCTGCTGATCCAGGCAGGCGATGCCGTTGGCACGCCCCAGGCATAGGACGCTGGCGCCACCCGCACCCCAAGAATCCGAATAGCCCCATCAGCATTCTTTGCCCCGCTGTCACCACGGTGACAACCCCGGTTCTTACTCTGCGAGCGCATTGCGGCAAACGCAATCCGCCACGCGGCACCTGCCGCCGGCGCACAACAACGCAGATGAACAGGGGAATCAGAGATGGCAGGGAACCTTGCACCGGGCAGGCTGGCGGGGATGGCGCGCGGCCGTGTGCTGGCCGCCACCATGATCGCCGCACTGGCGGCAACACTGGGCGGCTGCGGCGGCGGCGATGACGCCGCGCCGACAACCGCACCGAACGACACCACCATCAAGACCCCGCCGCCTGCCGGTGCCGGCGGCCCGCGCGTGCTGCTGGTCGGCGTGGACGGCGCCACCTATGCCCAGGTGCAGGGCGCGCTCTTGCGGCGTGAGCTGCCCAACCTGGCCCGGCTGAACCTGGTGCCCACCGCCACCGGCGGCATGCCCGGCACCATCACCGCGCAGCCGCCGCTGGACGCGCCCAGCTGGGCCACGGTGCTGACCGGCGCCTGGGCCAACCGCCACGGCATCGAAGACGATACCGGCAGCACCGCACTGCGGGCCCCCACCGTATTCCGCTACCTGCGCGCGGCCGGCAAACCCGGCCTGCAGCAAGGCGCATCCACCAGTTCGGGGGTGCTGCCGGGCCTGCTCAAGGCCGAGCAGGAAGCGGGCATGCTCGATACGCTGGTTGACTGCGCCGCGGTCGACAGCTGCGTCACGCAGAACGCCGTGCGGCAGGTGCAGTCCGGCTATGGCGTGGTGTTTGCGCAATACAGCGCGCCGGCACAGGCGGCGGAAGCCGGCGGCTTCGGCAACGGCGCCTATGCCACGGCGCTGGCCGGCATCGACAAGGCGCTGGGCGAGCTGCTCGGCGCCGTGGCCGCGCGCAGCCAGGGGCAGCCCGGTGAAGACTGGCTGGTGATGGTCACCACCAGCCACGGCCTGGATGCCACCGGCGCCACCACCACGGTGCCGACGGTGGAGAACCGTACCGCCTTCCTCGCCACCAACAAGGCGCTCAACGGCGCGCTGGCCAGACCTGGCGCGGCAGCGCCGGACACCCCGGCGGACCTGTCCGCGCTGCCGACCGAAGCCGATATCGTCCCCACCGTGCTGGCCCACGCCAGCGTGGCGCTTGACCCGGTCACCACGCGGCTGGACGGTTCGGCGCTGACCACTGCCACCGCCGGCGTGCGAGCCATCGGCGCCAGCATCAGCCAGTACAACGATGCCATCACGCTGAGCTGGCAGAACCCGACCGAAGCCTTCGGCGTCACCCGGGTGCTGCGCGACGGCGTGCAGATCGCCTCGCTGGGACCTGAGGCGCGGCAGTTCACCGACAAGGCCTTCAACATGGCCACGGGCCTGTACCAGTTCAACTACACGCTGGTGCGCAACGACGTGCCGGTGTCGTACCTGGCGCAGATCCACTACGTCAAGCCGGTCACGCTGGCGCCGACGCTGCTCAATGGGCTGGCCACGTATTTCAGCCTCGACAGCAAGCCGTTCGCCGACGCGAAGAACGCCGCCACGCTCGGCCCGTGGGTGGCAAGCCTTGACGGCGGCACGCTGGCTGCCGACAACTTCAGCGGCCAGTCGCTGCAGCTGGACTCGCGTGTCGACAGCTACAAGCTGGCATACAACGCCGCCGATATCACCCAAAGCCCGCAGTTCACCATCGGCTTCTGGTTCCGCACCGACTGCAGCCAGGGCAACGGCACCGGCGAGCCCATCCTGTCCAACAAGAACTACATCTCGGGCGGCAACCCCGGCATTGCCGTGGCGCTGTTCGGCAGCTGCGAGATCCGCTTCAACCTGGGCAGCGGCAGCGGCAAGCGCGACGATATCAACGGCATGAAGGTGTCGGCCAACCAGTGGACCTACCTGGCGCTGTCGGTCGACGCGGCAGCCAGGCGCTTCAGCGCCTATGTCATCGATCCGGTGCTGGGCCTGCAGAAGACCGAGAACAAGGCAATCGCCAACACCGACGTGACCAAGCTGGCCGGACTCGGCACCGGCTGGGGCGTGAACGACGATGCCACGCACAACTACGTGGGCAACAACCCCGGCGCGCTCAAGGGCGTGATGGGCTTCAACGACCTGGCGATGTGGACGCGCATGCTGTCGCTGGACGAGCTGAAGGCCATCACCGGCGCACGCCAGCCGCTGTCCACGCTGAATCCATAAATCCGGCTGGAACCCGTTTCGTCATGGAACGGGTTCCTCACCGACCCTTCCCCCC
>NZ_JBYSZI010000018.1:92488-100155 GCF_058787075.1 Cupriavidus sp. FW305-46 | reverse complement strand
GTGATCGACGTGCACCTGCACGGCACCTTCTTCGTCAGCCGCGCCGCGGCCAGCTACTTCAAGGACCAGGAGAGCGGCGCCTACGTGCACATGACCTCGACCTCGGGCCTGATCGGCAACCTGGGCCAGGCCAACTACTCGGCGGCCAAGCTGGGCATTGCCGCGCTGTCCAAGTCGATCGCGCTGGACATGCAGCGCTTCAACGTGCGCTCGAACTGCATCGCGCCGTTCGCCTGGAGCCGCATGACCAGCTCGATCCCGGCCGAAACGCCGGAAGAGAAGGCACGCGTGGCCAAGCTGCAGAAGATGGAAGCCGGCAAGATCGCGCCGGTGGCGGTCTACCTTGCCAGCCCGGCCGCCAGCGAAGTCAACGGCCAGATCTTCGCGGTGCGCGCCAACGAGATCATCCTGATGAGCCAGCCGCGCCCGGTGCGCTCGGTGCATATGAGCGAAGGCTGGACCCCTGAAACCGTGGGCGAGATCGCCATGCCGGCCATGCGCAACAGCTTCTTCAAGCTGGAGCGTTCCCCCGACGTGATCAGCTGGGACCCGATCTGATGGCGGGCAGCCAGGCCCCGGCGCACGGCGCGCTTGCCGGCGTGCGGGTGCTGGACCTGTCGCGCATCCTGGCCGGTCCGTGGTGCGCGCAGAACCTGGCGGACCTGGGCGCCGAAGTCATCAAGGTGGAGCGGCCCGGCGCGGGCGACGACACCCGTTCGTGGGGGCCGCCCTGGCTGCCCGGCGCGGACGGGCAGCCGTCGCGCGACGCCACCTACTTTGCCGGCGCCAACCGTGGCAAGCAGTCGGTGACGCTCGATATCGCCAGCCCGCAAGGGCAGGAGATCGTGCGCGAACTGGCGGCCAAGTCGCAGATCGTGCTGGAGAACTACAAGGTCGGCGACCTGAAGCGCTACGGGCTGGACTATGACAGCCTCAAGGCGATCAACCCGTCCATCGTCTACTGCTCGATCACGGGCTACGGCCAGACCGGGCCGAGCGCGCACAAGCCCGGCTATGACTTCATCTTCCAGGGCCTGGGCGGCCTGATGAGCGTCACCGGCGAGCGCGACGACCTGCCCGGCGGCGGGCCGCAGAAGGTGGGCGTGGCGGTGGTCGACATGCTCACCGGCATGTATGCCACCGTGGCCGTGCTGGCCGCGTTGCGCCATGCCGAGCGCACCGGCGAGGGCCAGCATATCGACATGGCGCTGCTCGATGCGGTGGTGGCGGTCGGCGCCACGCCCATCATCGCCCAGCGCGTGACCGGCAAGGCCATGCCGCGCTACGGCAATGCGCACGCCAATATGGTGCCCTACCATGTGTTCGCCACCGCCGACGGCTACATGATCGTGGCGGCCGGCAACGACGGACAGTGGCAGGCGTATTGCCGCGGCGTCGAGCGTCCCGACCTGGCCGCCGACGAGCGCTTTGCCACCGGCCCCGGCCGCATCATCCATCGCGACACGCTGGTGCCGCTGCTCGAGGCGCATATGCGCACGCGGCCGACGGCGCACTGGGTGCAGGCGCTGGAAGCGCAGGGCATCCCGTGCGGGCCGATCAACGACTACGGCCAGGTGCTGGAAGACCCGCAGGTGCGGCATCGCGAGCTGCAGGTCGACCTGGTGCGCGACGACGGCAGCCTGTGCCCGACCGTCAAGAGCCCGCTGCGGCTGTCGGCAACCCCGGTGCAATACGACGCACCGCCGCCGCGGCTGGGCGAGCATACCGCGCACGTGCTGGAATCGGTGCTGGGTATGTCGGCCGAGCGCATCGCCAGGCTGCGCGAGCAAGGCGTGGTCTGACTGGAGGCGGGTGCCTGGCGGAAGCTGCCGGGCACCGCCTGCTTCCGGGCGGATCGCCAGGCCTCGGCACAAAGTCCCCCCATCGCCTAGGCTGTCTGGGTAGCGGCCCGAACCGTTGTTCCCGGTTCCCCACAGGAGACAGCCATGAACGAAGAGACCTTTAACCTCAGCATCCGCAAGTTCCTGAAGGTGGTCGGCGTCAGTTCCCAGCGCGAGATCGAACAGGCGGTCGCGAAGGCGGTGGCCGACGGCACCATCGCCGGCAACGAGCACTTCCCGGTGTCGGTGACCCTGGAACTGGCCGGCGTCAAGCTCCAGGCGCGCTTCGAGGGTGAAATCCAGCTTGAGTAAGGCGGTCTGGCGGTGTTCGCAGTGGTTCTGTTTCTTGCGTGAAACGCCAAAAGGATGACCGTGTCCGGCCCTTTTGTTGCGCAAGTTGCTCCTTCTGCACGATGGGCGCGCAGGTTCCCCCCACATATGCTTCCCGGAAACGTCGAACCAATGGGACCGGGGGGATACCATGGCTGGATGCAACGAGCGCCCGCATGGCGCTGGGGGCGGGGTATGCGCAGGCAGTGCAACGCGACGTGCGCAAGCACGGGTTACACGCCACCGCTCGGGCCACGGGCTGCTCTGAAGCGCGGGGGCCGTTGCCATGCATGCCGCCGCCGCGCCCGCAAGGAACATCGACGATACCGGCTGGAACCTGCCGGATCCGGCAGGTCGGCACGCGCGCGCCGAGGATCCGCTGCTGGCATGCCTGCTCTGGCTGGCCCGGCGCTTCCAGCGGCCGGTCGCGGCCGAAGCCCTGATTGCGGGCCTGCCGCTTGAAGCGGATCGCCTGACGCCTGCCTTGTTTGCGCGCGCGGCCGCGCGCGCGGGCATGTCGGCCCGACTGGTCAAGCGCCCGCTGGACGACATCCCCGACCTGGTGCTGCCCGCCATCCTGCTGCTCGACCAGGGCGAGGCCTGCGTATTGCTGCGCCGTGGCGACGACGGAATGCTGCTGGTTTCGCAGCCGGAGTGGGGCGGCGGCGAGCAGCCGTTGCGCCAGGAAGACCTGCTGGCCCGGTACACCGGCCATGCCATCTTCGCCCGGCCCGCGCACCGCGTCGAGGCGGCCGGCGATGCCGGGCCGTCGCCGCACGGATGGTTCTGGGGCGTGATGCGCCAGTCGTGGCCGCTCTATGGCGAGGTGCTGGTTGCCTCGCTGCTGCTCAGCCTGTTCGCGCTGGTCATGCCGCTGTTCACCATGAACGTCTATGACCGCGTGGTGCCGAATCACGCGCTGGAAACGCTGTGGGCGCTGGCCATCGGCGTGGGCCTGGTGCTTGGCTTCGAGCTGGTGATGCGCACGCTGCGCGGCTATTTTGTCGACGTGGCTGGCCGGCGTATCGATGTCACGGTCTCCGCGACGGTGTTCGAGAAGGTGCTGGGCATCGAGATGAAGGCGCGGCCAGCGTCGGTGGGCAGCCTGAGCAGCCAGCTGCATGAATTCGAGTCGGTGCGCGAGTTCCTGACCTCGGCCACCATCACGACCCTGGTCGACCTTCCGTTCGCCGCGGTCTTCATTGCGGCCATGTTCTGGGTCGGTGGCCCGCTGGCCTGGGTGCCTCTGCTGGCAGTGCCGCTGGTGATGGGCATCAGCCTGCTGCTGCAGGGGCCGCTGTCGCGCGCGGTACACGCCAGCAGCGCCTGCGCGGCTCAGCGCCAGGCCGCACTGGTCGAAACCCTGGTGGGGCTGGAGACCATCAAGACCAGCGGTGCTGAAGGGGCCGCCCAGCGCAAATGGGAGCAGGTGGTCGGGCAGATGGCGCAACTGGGCCTGCGGGCGCGGCTGCTCTCCGCCTGCGTGATCAACCTCTCGCTGTTCGCCCAGCAGGCCGCCACGCTGGTGGTGGTGGTGATGGGTGTCTACCTGATCGCCGACGACCGGCTGACCACGGGCGGCCTGATTGCCTGCACCATCCTTGCCGGCCGGGCGCTGGCGCCGCTTTCGCAAGTGGCCGGGCTGACCACCCGCTATCACCAGGCGCGCACCGCGCTGGCCGGCATCGGCCGCATGATGGCGCTGCCCGTCGAGCGCCCGCCCGGCAAGCATTTCCTGCATCGTCCGCCGCTGCGCGGCGAGATCGAGTTCCGGCAGGTCAGCTTTCGCTATCCGGGCCGCGACATCGCGGCACTGGATGGGGTCTCGTTCCGCATTGCCAGCGGCGAGCGGGTCGGCCTGATCGGCCGCATCGGCTCAGGCAAGACCACCATCGAGAAGCTGATCCTCGGCCTGTACGCACCGGATGCCGGCACCGTGCTGGTCGACGGCGCGGAGGTGCGCCAGCTGGACCCGGCCGCGTTGCGGCGCGACATCGGCTATGTGCCGCAGGACGTGATGCTGTTCAGCGGCACGCTGCGCGACAACATCGTGATGGGCGCCCCGTACGCCGACGACGAAGCCGTGCTGCGCGCGGCGCGCCTGGGCGGCGTGAGCGACTTTGTCGATCGCCTGCCGGACGGCTATGACCTGCGCCTGGGCGAGCGCGGCGAAGGCCTGTCGGGCGGCCAGCGCCAGGCCATTGCCATTGCCCGCGCCGAGTTGCTGCAGCCGCCGCTGCTGCTGCTCGACGAACCCAGCAGCGCCATGGACAACCGCACCGAGGAGCAGTTCAAGGCGCGCCTGGCCCCGGCGCTGGGCGGGCGCACGCTGATCCTGGTCACGCATCGCGGCTCGCTGCTCAGCCTGGTCGATCGCCTGATCGTGATGGACCAGGGCCGCATCGTCGCCGATGGCCCCAAGGTTGAAGTCCTGAACGCGCTTGCGGGGAGGAAGCTCCATGTCGCTTCAGCCTGATCCGCAACGCGTGGGGCCAGTGCGGCGCCTGATCGCCGCGCTGAGGCCGCGTGCCGACGACACCGCCTTCATGTGCGAGCGCGATGCGGCCGCGCTGGCGCAGCCGCGCTGTTTCACGCACTGGATCCTCTGGTCCGCCCTGGTCTTCGTGCTGGTGGCGCTGGCCTGGGCCGCGCTGGCGCAGGTGGACGAGGTCGCGGTGGGCGAGGGCAAGGTGATCCCGTCGAGCCAGGTGCAGGTGGTGCAGAACCTCGAAGGCGGGATCATCGCCGAGATCATGGTGCGACCGGGGCAGGTGGTGAACAAGGACCAGCCGCTGATGCGCATCGACGATACCCGTTTCACGGCGTCATACCAGGAAGGCCGCACCAGGGACGATGCGCTGGTGGCTCGCATTGCGCGCCTGAGCGCCGAGGCCGACGGCACGGCGTTCGTGGCGAACGCGCCGGCCGATGCCGAGGGCCGCCGCTTCGTGTCCGAGGAGCGCGCGCTGTTCGAGTCGCGCAAGCGCGCGTTCGATGCCAACCTCGCCGTGCTGCGCCAGCAGTCGGAGCAGCGGCGGCAGGAGCTGACCGAGAAGCGCTCGCGCGAGCAGCAACTGCGGCAGAGCCATCGGCTGGTGGCACAGGAGCTGGCCATGATGCGCCCGATGGTGGCGCAGGGCGTGGTGTCCGAGGTCGACCTGCTGCGGCTGGAGCGGCAGGCCAATGACCTGAAAGGCGAGCTCGAGGCCGCGCGGCTCGCCATGCCGCGCCTGGAGGCCGCCTACCGCGAGAGCCAGCAGAAAGCCGACGAACTGGGCACGCATTATCGCGCCGAGGCCATGAAAGAGCTCAACCAGGCCAAGGCCGAACAGGCCGCGCAGAGCGCCACCAACACGGCGCTGCAGGACCGCGTCGACCGTACCCTGGTACGCGCCCCGCTTGCGGGCGTCATCAAGCAGATCAGGATCAATACCGTGGGTGGCGTGGTGCAGCCCGGCATGGACCTGCTGGAGATCGTCCCGCTGGAAGACACGCTGCTGGTCGAGGCGCGCGTGCGGCCTGCCGACATTGCCTTCCTGCGGCCGGGCCAGCCGGCGGTGGTCAAGCTGTCGGCCTACGACTTCTCGGTCTATGGCGGCTTTCCCGGCACCGTGGAACATATCAGCGCCGATACGCTGACGCCGGAGCGCCCGGGCGAGCGCCCCGAAAGCTACTACCTGGTGCGCGTGCGCACGCGCGACAACCGGCCAGGCGGCAGTGCCGTGCAGGTACCCATCCTGCCCGGCATGGTGGCCACGGTCGATGTGCTGACCGGGCAGAAGACGGTGCTCCATTACCTGCTCAAGCCCATCATCAAGACCAGGGAACTGGCGTTCCGGGAACGATAAGAACGGGCGGACTGCCCACGACGACAACAGGCAAGGCATGGCCGGCAGGCCGGCATTGAGGACGGAGAGTAAACATGGCAACCCTGACAGGCAGCAACGGCAGCGACAGCATCACCGGCACCACGTCCGCCGACACCATCCTGAGCGGCAATGGCAATGACTACGTCAGCGCCGGCGATGGCAACGACTATGTCGATGCCGGCAACGGCGACGATATCGTCGAAGGCGGCAGCGGCGACGACACGCTGCTGGGCGCCAACGGCAAGGACCGGGTCTTCGGCGGGCTCGGCAGCGACAACTTGTCGGGTGGCAACGGCACCGATGCGGTCTATGGCGGCGGCGGCGATGACGCGATCGGCAGCATCGACGGCTCGTCGGCGCTTTACACCGGCGACAATGGCGGCGATACGCTGTATGGCGACGGCTACGACAGCTATGCCGACTACCTGCTCGGTGCCGGCCATGAGTCGGCCCGGCCGGGTAACGACCGCATCTATGGCGGCAACGGCGACGACCTGATCTACGGGGACAACGGCAACCATGCCGCGCTGGGCGGCGACGACATCATCGCCGGCGGCAACGGCAAGGACACCATCCACGGTGAAGGCGGCAACGACAAGATCGCCGGCGGGGCAGGCGGCGACATCCTGAGCGGCGGCTACGGCGCTGACGTCTTTGTCTATAACGCTGTCTCCGACTCCACCGCGGCCGGCATGGACGTGATCACCGACTTCCAGCGCGGCTCGGACCACCTCGACTTGCGGCCCGTGCTGGGCGACACAGGCTTTGAATGGGGTGGCCGCCAGCCCACGGCCCACGGAGCCTGGTTCCAGCAATCGGAGGGCAATACCTATGTCTATGTGGATGTCGACGGCAATCCCGCCACGGCGGAAATGGTCATCAAGCTCAACGGCCTGCACGAACTGACCAAGTCGGACTTCGCCGGCTACGACAATCATGCGCCAACGGCAACAGCCGATACCCACGCGATCGGCGAGGACAACTCTCCTAACCCGATCACCGGCAATGTGCTGTCGAACGACAGCGACGTCGATGCGGGCAACGTGCTGGCCGTGGCCAATCCCGGCACCTATGCCGGCCAGTACGGCACGCTGACGCTTCACGCCGACGGCAGCTACAGCTATGCGCTGGACAACGGCAATGGCCAGGTGCAGGCATTGCGGCAGGGCCAGCAGGTCCAGGACACGTTCAGCTATGAGGTTTCTGACGGACAGGCCGGCGCGGCTTCATCGCTGAGCATCCGGATTACCGGTGCCAACGATGGAGCCACGATCACGGCCTCGGCCAGCGAAGACAAGGCGGTGACCGAGGCTGGTGGCGCTGGCAATGCTGAAACTGGCGATGCATCCGCCAGCGGCAAGCTGACGGTCACCGATGTCGATGCCGGTGAAGCGCACTTCGCCGCGGTGGCGCCGGAGAGCCTGGCAGGCCATTACGGTACCTTCACCTTCGACAGCGGCACCGGGGCCTGGAGCTATACGCTCGACAACACCAAGGCCGATGCGCTGATTGCGGGCCAGCAGGTCAGTGATTCGCTGACGGTGTCTTCCGCCGACCAGACCGCGCAGCAGACCATCAAGGTCAATATCACTGGGGCCAACGACCACGCCACCATCACGTCCTCGGC